>NZ_CEYLVT010000151.1:0-18032 GCF_982860115.1 Moorena sp. | reverse complement strand
GGTATTAGGTATTAGGTTTTAGGTATTGGGGAAAATGAGCGCGACTCGTGTTGTTGTATTTACCAGCAGTTGAAGCAATTTTCACCAATCCAACGTCAATGATAGTTTTAATCAATCCATACCCGCACGGACATTGTTCCCTAACACCTAACCCCTAAAACCTAACACCTGTATGACTTTCAATTGCCTTGTCACCCCGTGAAAAAATTTAGGCATATAGAGTCAGGAGCTTCGAGTCAGAATAATTCAAAGTTATGTTGTTGGAATATAAGAGTTTTTAAGCTGCTGATACGCGCAGCCTACTCAACCAATCATTAAGATCTGCCAAAGCGCGATCGCGATATGCTCCATACCGTTCTCGCTTATTCTTTATCCGTACTGGCAATTCGGGCAAAATCCCAAAATTTGGTGGCATAGGCTGAAAATGCTTAGGTGATGCGGAACTGATAAACTCAAACAACGCTCCCATCATCGTAGTGGGTGGCATCGTTACCAGTTCCAATCCCAATACTAATCGCGCCGCATTGGTACCAGCTAGCCACCCTCCTGCAGCTGCTGCTGTATAACTTTCTGTTCCTACCAATTGACCAGCTGCCAACAAAGTAGACCGTTTTTTGAACTGTAGGGTTGGTTCCAATAACTCAGGAGCATTGAGAAAGGTGTTCCGATGCATCACTCCCATGCGCACAAACTCTGCTTCCTCCAAACCTGGAATCAGTCGAAATACCCGTTTCTGCTCACCCCAGCGCAAATTGGTTTGGAATCCCACCATATTCCACAGCTGACCTGTTTTATCTTCCTGTCGCAGCTGTACCACAGCATAAGGACGCTGGTGCTGATTTTCTGGGGCGCGGAAGTCTCCCTTACGGGCATCAAACAGTCCCACTGGCTTCAGAGGACCGTAGCGCATAGTATCTTCCCCCCGACGAGCCATCTCCTCAATCGGTAAGCACCCTTCAAAAAATTTAGCAGTTTCTTGCTCAAAGTCTTTCAATTCTGCCTTTTGGGCTGCACACAGTTCTTCCCAGAAGTGACGATATTGCTCCCGATTCATGGGACAATTAAGATAAGCTGCTTCTCCTTTGTCATACCGGGATGCCATAAAGGCAATATCACGATTGATGGATTCCCCCACTACAATCGGTGATGCAGCATCAAAAAAACTAAAGTATTCTAAACCAGTGAACTGTTGCAGGTCTTGGGCTAAAGCAGCACTAGTCAACGGACCGGTTGTCAGTACCACCACCCCTGTGGTAGGAATTTGCGGAACTTCGTCCCGCTGCAACTCGATCAGGGGATGACTAGCTAAGGTTTCCGTCAATTCCCGACTAAATACTGCTCGGTCTACAGCTAAGGCACCCCCAGCTGGAACAGCATGTTTATCAGCTTTGCCAATAATAATTGAATCAAGGCGTCTCAATTCTTCGTGCAACAAACCCGCAGCGCGATCGCTTGACTTAGCACCAAAGGAATTGCTACATACTAATTCTGCCAATTCGACCGTATGATGAGCCGGAGATAGTCGCACTGGTCGCATTTCGTGCAACACCACTGGTACTCCTGCCTGAGCAATTTGCCAAGCGGCTTCTGTACCCGCTAGTCCACCACCGATAACATTTACTTGTTGTTTGTCATTAGTCATTATATAGCAAAGGGAACAGGGAACAGGGAATAGGGAGTCGGGAGTCTGGAGTGGATTTTTGAAACTTGAATGTACCTCATAAGTTTCAGAAACGTGATAGTCATTAGTTAATTGTTAATTTCTGCTTTTTAACTGTTACTATCAAATACTATCAAATTTACAATTAACAATTTTATAGTCTCAATTTTCACTCCTCAATTTTAATTTGTAACGAGATAGTATCTGACTAAATAGTTAATAACTGAGTGATTGTTCCTGGTACTGGCAAAATAATACTGACTAAAATTAACAATGCTATAATCCCGCACAAATCTCGCCAGTTGTCAAGTTCTGAAACATCATTAAGGGCTGGTTCATCTGCCACTGGCATGAATAAAAGAATAATTGCCCACAGGAGTAATTCTGGCTGGATAAATACTAGCAGCATCATTAACAACCGACTAATCTGACCAATGGTCATACCAGTTCTTTGACCCAACATGGCATGGACGATATGCCCACCATCCAGTTGCCCCACTGGCATTAAATTGAAAGCAGTAACAACTAAACCGACATAACCAGCGACTGCCACAGGATGAAGGTTAATGGCTGTGTTGGAGATAAATTCACTGCCCAATGCCCATTTACTTAGTAAGCTGAGCAAAAGGGAAAATCGGGGATCGAGGGATTCTATATTTAAGATTCCTGAAGAGTCAGACAACGGCACTACAGTGGAATGGGCTAATCCCCACATTAGGATTGGTAGGGTAACCACTAAGCCGACTAGTGGACCAGCAATGCCTATATCAAATAAGGCTTTACGGTTAGGAACAGGAGAGCGTATATGAATAAATGCTCCCAATGTTCCCAAGAATAAAAAGGGTATCGGGATAAAGTACGGCAGAGTTGTACGCACCTTGTAAACCATTGCGGCAAAATAATGACCGAGTTCATGAATGCTGAGAATTGCCATTAAGGCCAGGGCATAGGGCAATCCTTGCAGTAAAAGCGCTGGGTCAGTAAGGGGATTTTCTGACACCCCAGCTATCTGAGTTCCCATCCAGGTGGTGGTAAACAAGGTAATCACCATCAGCCCCAATGCTAAACCAGGTCGCGTTAATGATTCAGACCCCCTGTAAGGTTTGGTTGATTTTTTGGTATTGGGCACTAGAGCAAAGAAGGGTTTGCCGCTAAAGCTTTCTTGAAAGACTACGAAAAAGCGATCGCCAAACTCGGCTTCTATATTTGAGCGCACGGTACGGTAGGCTTGCTCTGGGTTAGTGCGCAGTTTGCCGCGACACAACACCACTTGAGGTCGGTACTCAATATTCTGGAGATAGTAGATTCCCCAGGGAAAACAATTTCTGAGGTCTTTTTCTTCTTCTTTAGTTATAGGACGAAGGCTGGACTTTTCAGTTGCCGATGAAATTTTGGCGACCGGGTCTGAGGTAGTTGTTTTAGTAGGATTGTCTTTGGTCATTGTTGAATTGGGATCTGAGCGTCCCCACTGAATCAGCAGCCAGTACAATGGCAAGCAAATGACAAATGGACCGAGCAATAGGGCTGGTGGTATTGGTGTGTTCTCACCATTGAACAGAGTCCAACCAATCCAGACTAGTGGTGGAGTCATCATTACCAGCCACAGTAACCAGACTGGTGTCCGAGTGAGGCTAGCAACACTTCGCTGGATAACGAAGTAAGTGATCACAGCGAGTAAAATAAATGGGAGTAGCCAGAGTTCCATGATGAAAGATCACACCGTCTACTAAAAACTACAATTAAACTACAAGCATTGTGCAACCCGATACTCCAGCAAAAGGCGATGCAAGATCTTAAGCCAAGCGCATCTTCTAATCAGCAACCTGCTGCATCCAAGCCACCACGCCTTGTTCTAGATACCATTTTTGCTTTTCCACCCAATCGAGATACGTTAGGTGGTACGGCTTATATTATTGTAGGAAATTCCTTCAACCTATTGATTGATTGTCCTGCCTGGAATGAGACTAACCAACAATTTTTGCGTGAGCAAGGGGGAGTCTCATTACTGTTTATTAGCCATCGGGGTGGTATTGGTAAAGCAAAGGAAATTCAGGAGAGTATGGGGTGCCAAGTCCTGATTCAAGAACAAGAGGCTTACTTACTGCCGGGATTGGAGGTAGTTACATTTCACCAGGAGTTGACTATAAATCCCTGCTGCAAAGTCATTTGGACTCCTGGTCACTCTCCTGGTTCTTCTTGTCTTTACTACACTGGTGCCGGGGGTGTGCTATTTTCTGGGCGTCATTTGCTTCCTAGTAAACAAGGACAACTGTTGCCCCTGCGAACCCCAAAAACATTTCATTGGCCAAGACAGATTCGGAGTGTACAATCTTTGCTTGAGCGTTTTACCCCAGAGACTCTTCAATTTATCTGTCCTGGGGCAAATACTGGTTTTTTGCGAGGCAAAGGTGTGATTGACCAAGCTCACCAGGGTTTATCAGCAAGTTTGCGCGGAGTTTGAAAACCCAGAAGAGCTATATATCTGACGCCCTGACGGCCTGATGCTCTGAGGCCATTATGTAATGACCACCTAACTTGCCTTAGCTAGAAAAGTATCAGAACTCAACAACTTGATTGCTTCCTGATACTGAGTATCTGCTTTTGTTCCCACTTCGCTCAGACTAATTGCTTCTAAAGGTACCTCCAAGTCTGGCTCAATCCCTAATTTATTAATATCCCGGTGTAGTGGTGTCTCGTACTTGGCAACGGTAACTGCTAATCCTGACCCATCGATTAGTTCAAATAACGACTGAATTAACCCTTTGCCAAAGGTTTTTTCCCCTACTAGCTTTGCCCTACCATTGTCCTGTAAAGCCCCAGCTAGAATCTCACTAGCACTGGCGCTGCCTTGATTAACTAATACGACCAAGGGGTCTTGCGTAAGAGCGTCACCATAGGCTTCAAAGCTACCAATGGTGCCTTGGCGGTTAACGGTGTAAACAATAGTGCCTTCGTCTAACCAGAGGCGAGCAATTTCAATACCTGCCTGCAATAGACCCCCTGGGTTATTCCTCAGATCAAGAATATAGCCATGGGCACCCATCTCCTTGAATTGAGCAACAGCGTGGGCAACTTCCATTGGGGCGTTGGCACTAAATTGAGACAGACGAATATAACCGACTGGGTCTCTATTGTCCTGGGTATCGAGCACTGCATAAACTGGGTTTAGGGAAATGCGATCGCGCACTATTTCCACTAATTTTGGCTGTTCTTTCTGGCCTTGAATTTTCAAGGTAACCGTTGTACCAATTGGTCCACGCATCCGTGATGCCGCTTCATCGAGAGTCATTTCCCTAGTCAACATGCCATCAATTTCTAGGATGTGATCCCGTGGTCGGATACCGGCTAAATCCGCTGGTGATTGAGCAATTGGGGTGATTACTTCTAACTCACCCGTTTCCGCATCAATGGCAATTTGTAGCCCGACACCAGAGAGTTCACCAGAGGTGCTGATTTGCAAACTATGATATTGTTCCGGTCTGAGCAATCGTGTGAAGGGATCCCCAAGACTCCCTAACATTGTTTCTATGGCAGTATAAGTAGCTTCACGATTAGGCAGCCGCTTTTTCAAGGTCTTCTGACGTAACAACCACCAATTCTGATGGTTAAAGGTATCATCAACGTAGGATTGAGAGACAATCCGCCAAGCTTGGGAAAAAAGCCTTTCCTCCTGAGAGAAGGCAGCTGCTGTTGGTGTCCACCAGGCAGACAATAGGATGATTGGCAAGGTTAGTAGGAGTCCAACCCACAAGGATCGTTTATGCATGATCAAAATTATTAGAGTACTTGTTAAGTTATGTTACCTGTAACGGCGATCAGGTATAATATTTCGGCTGTAACCGCCAGAGTTTACGGCAAATTAATGAAGCAAGTCATGTTAAAATTAACATCATGTAACATATAGGCTGTATTCGTTGTAACTTAAGGAGTTGAAGACTCCGACATTCAACGTCTGACGGCAAAATCCTTTCGGAAACTCTGGCCTCATGTTTTCTAAGCAAATCACTGACTCGAAAGTATACGACTGGTTTGAGGAGCGTCTGGACATTCAGGCACTTTCCGATGACATCACTTCAAAGTACGTACCTCCCCACGTTAATATTTTTTACTGCCTGGGTGGAATTACTCTAACTTGCTTCATAATCCAGTTTGCCACTGGGTTTGCCATGACCTTCTACTACAAGCCGACGGTCGCTGAGGCATTTAGCTCTGTACAGTACATTATGACTGAAGTGAGCTTTGGCTGGCTGATCCGCTCTGTTCACCGCTGGTCTGCCAGCATGATGGTGCTGATGATGATTTTGCACGTCTTCCGGGTCTATCTGACTGGTGGTTTCAAAAAGCCCCGTGAACTGACCTGGGTGACAGGGGTAGTTTTAGCAGTAATTACCGTCTCCTTCGGTGTGACTGGCTACTCCTTGCCTTGGGACCAAGTTGGTTACTGGGCGGTCAAGATTGTATCTGGTGTTCCTGAAGCTATTCCCGTGGTTGGTTCTTTAATCGTCGAACTGCTGCGTGGTGGTACTAGTGTAGGTCAGGGTACCCTGAGTCGCTACTACAGCTTACATACCTTTGTTCTACCCTGGTTTATCGCTGTCTTCATGTTGCTGCACTTCCTGATGATTCGCAAACAGGGCATTTCTGGTCCGTTGTAAATCTGTACTGACTAAAAGTCAGGAAAGTGTTAAAACTAAATGCAAACCTTCCTGCTGCCACCTGCTTACCTTTACTTATTAAGGAGAAGAATTTAAGCAATGTCAGTTCTTAAAAAGCCGGATCTAGACGATCCCATTTTACGTGCCAAACTAGCCAAGGGGATGGGTCATAATTATTATGGCGAGCCAGCTTGGCCTAATGACCTCCTCTACGTTTTCCCAGTGGTAATCATGGGTTCCATTGCTCTATGCATTGGTTTAGCTGTGCTGGATCCAGCTATGATTGGTGAGCCAGCCGATCCCTTTGCCACACCTTTAGAAATCCTCCCGGAATGGTATCTATATCCTGTTTTCCAAATTTTGCGGATTCTCCCTAATAAACTTTTGGGTATTGCTGCTATGGGATCCGTTCCCTTGGGTCTGATGCTGGTTCCCTTCATCGAAGGTGTGAACAAATTCCAGAACCCATTCCGCCGTCCAGTAGCAACTACGGTATTTTTATTTGGTACCCTAGTCACCATCTGGCTTGGTGTTGGTGCTACCTTACCCATTGATAAGTCTTTGACTTGGGGTCTGTTTTAAGATAAGCCTAACCATCAGGCTCATCCTACAACTAGAGTTTTAACTAGAGTTTGTGGGATTTCCACTGGTTAGTGATTAGTCCTTTAAAAAAGCTTTTGTCAAAATCCCACGTACTTTGAGCCGTGGGATTTTTGTTTGATAGGAATTTCCGAGAATTTCTTCCGTGCCAAGTATCGTAACCCTGTCTTTGTTCGCGCAGCGTCGGGCTTTGCCCGAATGGCTACAAGTGTTCGCTTGTTTTTCCCTAATATCCCTAATGCTTTTAGAAATAGTTCGAGGCTAAGATAGGTGAATCGAATTCAAAACTAACGAATTTGAGCGACACACAGAAAACCGCATCTAACTACGTATTCATTTTTCTAGAGATTTTTGAGTGTGAAGGGGGCATCCAATCCTACGTCAAAGATATTTTCGAGGCATATTTGTCTGTTGCTGCTAAGTCTGTTACCAGTTCTAGCGCTGAAGTATTTTTGCTGCGGGATGGTCTAGGTTGTGACAATCCCTTTGATGTCTACCCACTCAGATTCCATTACCTGAAAACCAAGCCTCCTGTGCTAGGGCGTATTCGCTTAACACTAGCGCTGGGGTTTTATTTATGGCAAAAACGTCCCAAACACGTTTTCTGCGGTCATATCAAACTGGCTCCCCTGACTCAACTGTTGTGCAATAGTCTAGGGATTCCCTATACAGTTTTGACCTATGGCAAAGAGGTTTGGAAACCTTTACCCCTGAAAGAACGTAACGCCCTAGAGCGGGCAGCAGCAATTTGGACTATTAGTCGTTATAGTCGCGATCGCGCTTGTGCTGCCAATAACCTAAATCCTGAAAAGGTAAAGATGTTGCCTTGTGCTGTTGATGGGAATAATTTTACTCCTGGTCCGAAATCACCAGCCTTAATCGAAAAGTATGGTCTGGCTGGTGCTAAGGTGTTGATGACCGTTGCCCGTCTGTGGTCTGGGGATATTTATAAAGGAGTAGATGTTACCATTCAAGCACTGCCTGCGATCGCAAAAATCTTTCCAGAGGTTAAATATCTAGTCATTGGTCGTGGTGATGATCAACCGAGACTGGCACAGCTAGCGAAAGATTTGGGTGTTGGGGATCGGGTGGTCTTTGCTGGTTTTGTCCCTACACCGGAATTAGTGGAACACTACCGAGTGGCTGATACCTACGTCATGCCCTCCCAAGAAGGCTTTGGTATTGTATACCTAGAGGCCATGGCTTGTGGTAAACCTGTCCTTTCTGGGGATTCTGATGGTTCTGCTGATCCGTTACAAGATGGTCAGCTTGGTTGGCAAGTTCCCTATCGAGACCCCGATGCAGTGGCTGCGGCTTGTATTGAAATTCTCAAGGGAGAGGATCAGCGCTGTGATGGTCAGTGGTTACGAGAACAATCCCTAGGGTTATTTAGTAAAGAGGCTCTGACAAAGCGGTTGAAAGAATTACTTGATTTTGCTTAAACATTGTTCTGGTTCCCGTACATCCCCATCCCTCTTAGTAATAAAGCCAGAATCAAGCCTGGGAATAGGGAAAGCTTGGTTTATGGGTTTTCAGCTTTGGGTCAGAAGCCCCTTGCAGAGCATAAGCAGCGAGGGGTGATTTCTATTCAAGTTAAGGCGAATCTGAACTAGGATATAACTACCCGATCATATTTGTTATTTTTAAAAGAAAACTGTGAATCAGAATACCCCGAGACAGTTTCAGTTCAACCTGTCAGGTATGGGCTGTTGGCTAGCGTTCTTCTTAACTTGTTTCTTGCTAGGCACAGTTGGCTTGGGATGGGTAGTCAATGGTTTTTTGATTTTGATTGCTTTTTTAATCATCTCACCAGTGATTGCCTGGTTCGGAGTTCGCTGGTGGCTCAGACGTAATCTAGTGGAAGATCAATGTCCAGTCTGTGCCTATGAGTTTACTGGGTTTAACAATACCCAGTGTCAGTGCCCCAGTTGCGGGGAAGTTTTGAAGATAGAACAGGGTCGTTTTAACCGCTTAACAGCTCCAGGCACCATTGATGTGGAAGCGGTTGAGGTATCGGTTAAGCAGATTGAAGATTAGAGCATTTACTAATCACCAATAGACTTCGCCGCAGTTGTCAGGCAAAAGGCTTGGATACAATCATAATTGACTTTAATAATTGACTGTTGAACTTTTAATTCTCGACATCGGTATTAGGGAGTTTTCGTGATCGATAAGGTGTAAGGATGCTGTTCACCATTGCGATCGCCAACGTAGAATGAGTAGCTGCCTTGCTCCCAATACCCGATTTTAACAATATTGCCCCCAGATAAATTATCGGCCTGTGTACATGAGGTCCCATTTGGCTCCTGAATCAATAGAGTGGGCTGGCCTTGGCTTTCTAGGTTGAAGCGCAAGTAGGTAAAATCTTGGTTCAAATTAATGACATGATTGGGCTGGGTACTAACCATACCGCATTGGCTCTTGTTTGAGCCTCCAGAGTTTCCAGTCACTACGATGGGATCAGGCTGGAATCCAGGCTGAAGGTTGATGGTTTCGGCGCTGGCGATACCAGGGCTAGTTAAGCTTACAGTTAGGGTGATCGGAACAATCATCCACTGTGGGAATAGTTTAGTCATTGTCATCCCCCAAAAGTCTTGTGATCTATTACTAATACACTTGTCCTAGATTACTTGACTATCTCGAATTAAATTTGTTTCGGGTAAGCTATCAGCTATCAGCTATCAGTTATCAGCTATCAGTTATCAGCTATCAGTTATCAGCTATCAGTTATCAGCTAGCATTAAAATGCTGAAGGCTGAGGGCTAAGGGCTGAGGGCTGAAGGCTGAAGGCTGACTGCTGACGGGTACCTCACCCAATTTAAAACTGCTATATAATGATGAGGCTGATTTCATAGCAGTTCAGTGCTATTGCCGATATTCAACTGGTTAAGTCTAGACATAGTTAAACATAGTCATCAGGTGTTTGCCCCAAAAACGGTATCAACCAAAATCTGCTATAATCTCGGAGAATTTGCTTACTGATCCTTGAAATCAGTGCTTAAAGTCATTAAAAAGCAATAAATCGCAGCCTGGTAATTAAATATGGCTAGCCCCACTCTAAAAACAGGTCAACACCGAGAAGGTAGCTGGTATTTTCCGCTGCGACTCAACTTGGTTCTGCCACTGGTGACTAGGCGTTGCGTGGCAGCGCTTTTGGAAGTCTCGCTGGTAACTACTAGTGCATTGCTCCCTTACGGGATTGGTTTGTATGCAGAAAAATACTCGAAGGCAGAACCGGTTCCCCTTAACCCAGTGTTGGGGGCAACCCAGAATGCGATCGCAAAAACTCTAGCTTACCCCCGCCTACAACTAACCAAGCGAGTCACTCCTCTGACCAATTTATTTTGGTGCGCTTCGTTAGTGATGCCAGTAGGAGTAACCCTATGGCAACTTTATCTGCTGGGAAAAACTGGTCAAACTACTCCCAAAGGTTGGTTTGGAGTGCGAGTGGTTACCACCTCGGGAAAACCCCCTGGTTTGATGGGTGCGCTTTGGCGTGAGGCAGTGGGACGCTGGGGATTACCACTGGGAAGTGCTTATTTACTCTGGCGCTACACTGGAGCGTTTCCTGACTTGTTAATTTTGTTGGGATTGGCAGGATTGATGCTATTGGCAGAGAGTTTTAGTTCTGTATTAAATGCTCAACATCGCAGCCTCCACGACTACATAGCCGGAACTTATGTCTCGGATTCCTCTCGGTTGCTCTTACCGTACTGGTCAAGTTTTGAATCCTCCCCCTCACCAGAGTATGAAGAGGTTGAGCTAGAGGAGGACACTGATGGGCAATGGTCTCAAGAGTATGAAGAGGTTGAGCTAGAGGAGGACACTGATGGGCAATGGTCTAATCACCAGAAAGCTACCTCGGGTTACCGTAGCGGAACAGTTACTACCATTACCCTGATTTCAAAATCTCAACAGAACTCCCCCAATCTTTGGTTGTGGATGCGCCGACATCCCGGTCTTACTCTGGTAATTGTTACCTTTGGCGGCATGGGTTCTGTACTGGGCACGTTTGTGGGAACCCAAATCTATATTCAAAGTCAGGCCAATTGGCGAGCGTTCAATCAGCAGAAGAATCAGGTCTTTCTGACCTTAGTGAAACAATTAAGCTCCACTGAGAGCACGGCTCAAGAAGAACGTTTGGGATCAATTCTGGCTCTAGGTAGGATAGACGACCATCGTGCTGTACCGTTTCTGGTGGATTTGCTGGGTCAGGAAAACACCCCTAGCTTGATTGATACCCTCCAACAAACCTTGGTCAATAAAGGCGTTCAACCGCTTCCCCATTTACGACTATTGAATCAATCCTTGGCAAACGACCAGAAAGCCCTAACCAGGGAAGGTAAAGCTGAGGTTGGGGGAGTGCTAGCGGTGCGGCACCGAGCAACTAAGCAAGCTATCTCGAAAATTCTGACTATCTACGACGGTCAAGTACACAATGCTAACCTGAGCAATATTAACCTCAGTAAGGTTAATCAAGGTTATGGCTATTTTAATCCAATTCTGAACAACCTAAATTTGTCCGGCATTAATTTCCGCTACGCTGATTTGTCCGGGGCTAATTTGCAGGGTAGTCGCTTCTATGGCCCTGGTGAAGATGAACATTTTGGCACGTTTGATGATTGGGTCAGTGACTTCAGCGGAGCTGATCTCAGGGAAGTTAACCTGACTGGCGCTATTCTCGACAATGTCCTAATGAATCGCACTAATTTAATCGGGGCAACCCTCAACCGAGCAAGGTTTTATAACGGCAGCCTAATTGGTGCTAATCTCAGCAGTGCTCAGCTGATTAATGCTGATTTCCGTAGAGCTATTTTAGAAAATGCTAGCCTGACAGGAGCTAATTTGGGGGAAGCAAAATTCAGTCTCTCTAGTCTTCATGGTGCTCGTTTGGGGAAAGTTAGTGCTGTGGGCAGTGATTTCTCTTTTGCTGATTTAAGTCAATCAAGCTGGCAAGGAGCGAATCTTTCTAGGGCAAATTTGAGTAATGCTAATCTCAAAAATGTTGATTTAAATTCAACCCAATTGGTAGGGGCAAATTTACGCAATGCTCAGCTGTACAATGCTAAGCTACGTTACGCTAATCTAAGTGCTGCGGATTTGCGAGGGGCTAATTTAGCTGGAGCAGATTTTTTGGGAGTTACCTTTGCTATGGCTAAAAAAACTAAGGCTAATCAATTTATTACTCTGCCTCCACCTAAATCGAATTTAGCCCGGATCAAGGGGGTTGATTTTGCCAATGTTAAAAATTTAGATAAGCAGCAACTTCGCTATATTTGTACCTATGGTGGACGTCATCCTCGATGTTTGTAATTTTATTTTGGAATAGGGAATCGGGAATCGGGAAGATTGCGTAGGGTGCGTTAGGGGGGGACTTGTATTTTTGGGATCGTAGTCAGCGTTGGGATAGTCCGCCCCGTAACGCACCACCAAAAGGCTCGCCCTCATTTTGTAACGGGCAAGATGCCCGTTCCACCCACTGGGTCTAATAGCTTTTAGGAGATGCACCCAACAAGTAAGAAACAAGTGGGAATAAACAAGTGGGAAAAAATAAAGTATGCTTAATTTTTTCTCTTGTTAAAAAATTAGCGATGCTCTGAAAGAGCCGCTACGCGAACGCATAAATTCAAAAGTTACTGAGTCGATTCACTAACTTCGAGTTGACTTGAGTTTAAAACCCCCTGAACCAGAATAGATTTCTTAATGGATTGCCCTTGATTAAAAGTTAACTATCAACAGTTAACAATCTTAGGTGTGTATTAGATTAAAACTAGCAATTAAAGGCAGCAATTAAGCTAATATAAGCGATAAAGCAGCCATCATTAAAATTAGGTATTGAGGAGTTGAGGAAATGGGTAATACTATTGGATTATTGTCCACAGTAGGAACGCTAGTGCTGGGGAGTCTGGCTAGTTTAATGATTAAGTCGCAACCAGCATTTGCTCAAGCTGCCTACGGAAGTTATGTGGGAATCGGTCCTACGATTGGTATTACAAAGGATGATGATGGAGAAGGTCAGCAAATTGGTGGGGTAATTGCGTTTCGCTACAAATTCCTAGAAATCCCCATTTCCTTCCGGACACAAGCCCTGATTGGTGCTGGCACTGCTATTGTGCCAACAATTTCCTACGATTTCCCCCTTAACTGGCAAACCGATGCTTACTTGGGAGCAGGGGCTGTATTTGCTAGCGGTCGCTCTCCGTCACCAGTGGGAGATAAAACCAGTTTTGCTATACAACCTGGTATTGATTTTGTGCTCCCTAATAGCCAAACAGTTTTGTTTGGTAATGCAATTATTGCTTTTGATGCCTATCGGGATGGTGGCGGCGTGGCTGCCTCTGTTCAAGGTGGATTTGGTTTAAGATTTTAGAGATTTTAGTTTCAAAATAGCTCCCTCTGGTATAGTTTCTTGTTTCATTGCCCAAAAATTGCTTAGTACATGAATTTGCTTTAATCCCACTATTAAATTTAAGCCAGGTATAAAAATCCACCACACTACCAGAGGTTCTGTGAGTCCTTCTCGTCGATACAGTTCGTTAACTGTGCGATAAAGCCTAAACTGAACAATATAAATCCAAACTATACCGACCAGGGAAAACCAACCAAACCAGCCAGGCACATCCGGGTCTAATATCCATAAGGCTTGTGGAACGGCGACACCTAAAAGGAACGGTAGTAAGCACAGAGTACCGGACCAACCAGAATGGTTATAGTGTCGCAACTCTTCCTGAATGATCCACTTGTACCAACCGTAGTACAGCGTTAATGTGGCTACCGATAGCAGGATCACTTTTACCAGAGGACGGGGTTTACCAAGGGGTTGGTCAGACATAAGGCACAACTATTGCATCGGAACATCAGTCTGTATTGTAAAGTCTCTTAACAAAAATTAATACAATTTAAGGTAGAATGACTAAACGTTGGACTGAGGCAGAGTAAGAACAAACACCATGGTGAAAGCACAAATTGGGATTATTGGGGGTAGCGGACTTTACAAAATGGCTGCTCTCCAGGATGTGCAGGAGGTAGCGATTGACACCCCCTTTGGTCCTCCGTCCGATGCCTTGATGGTGGGAACCTTAGAAGGAACTACTGTAGCTTTCCTAGCTCGTCATGGTCGCAATCATCATCTGATGCCTTCCGAGTTACCCTTCCGAGCCAATATCTATGCCATGAAGCAGTTAGGGGTAGAGTATATCATCTCTGCCTCAGCAGTAGGTTCTCTCCAGGAAGAGGTCAAACCCTTAGATATGCTGATACCGGATCAGTTTATTGACCGGACAAAGAATCGGGTTTCCACCTTTTTCGGGGAAGGGATTGTGGCTCATATTGGGTTTGGACACCCGGTATGCAACCAATTGGCGGGAATTTTAGTGGATGCGATCGCAAGTTTGGAGTTACCAGAGGTGACCGTACATAACGGTGGGACTTATCTGTGCATGGAAGGGCCAGCATTTTCCACCATGGCCGAATCTAATCTCTACCGGAGTTGGGGCGCAAAAGTAATTGGCATGACCAATTTGCCAGAGGCCAAGTTAGCACGGGAGGCCGAAATTGCCTATGCTACCCTAGCCCTAGTCACCGATTATGATTGCTGGCATCCAGACCATGACCATGTCACCGTGGAGATGATAGTTGGTAATCTAAATCGCAATGCGATTAATGCTCAGAAGGTGATTCAAGAAACAGTGCGCCGGTTAGTTGATAATCCACCGGTTTCTAAAGCCCACTCTGCCTTGAAGCATGCTATTTTCACTCCCTTAGATCAGGCTCCAGAAGCAACTAAGGAGAAGTTGGAGTTGATATTGCGGAAGTATTTGTAAAATCGCAAATAGCTAAAGGTGGCGCTGGATATATATAGCAATTCTATGGGAAACGTAAACATAGAATTGATCCGAAAAGGGAGCAGGGAGCAGGGAGCAGGGAGCAGTAGGAAAGAGCTTGGAATATTTTTTTTCACTCCCTCGGTGCGCTTGACCCGTAATTAAATTCGCCACGGGTCGCACCGCTCCCGACTCCCGATTCCCGATTCCCGATTCCCGATTCCCGATTCCCTGCTCCCTGCTCCCTAAAACCCAAGAAATACCTCACCCCAATAATAATTGCTATTAAAAATGAGGAATGATCTACAGCAATCCCTAAATCGAAGTTATATAGACCCATCGACTCTGAGCATTTTCCAAAGAATTCTCTTAACGACAGATGGCACAGTAACCGATATGTTGGAAGCCTATCTGTTTGAACAGATTCGTCTAGTTAAGTTGTCTGAAGAATTGGTAACAACAACTGATGATATCGATCCAATGCAATTAGATAAAGGAAGCTCAGTACTTGATAGAAAAATACTATTACAGGGTAAAATAAGTCGCAAAAATTATATCTATGCTGAGTCAATTATTGTTATTGATCGCCTAGATGATTACTTTCAAAAAGATTTACTAAAAACTAAAAGCCCCATCGGCAAAATCTGGCGAGAGCAGAGATTCGAGACCTTTAAAGAAATTGTGGATACTGGAAAAAAGCCTGCTAACCAATTAGCTGATTATTTCCAGATTGAACCGGAAGCAAATTTGCTTTTTCGTACCTATTGCGTCTTTTCTAATCGACAATCGGTGATGATGATTAGTGAATATTTTCCTGAAAGCTATTTTTTGAATAGGGTATAGCTTTTAGTAAAGGGAATAGGGAATAGGGAATAGGGAATAGGGAATAGGAAATAGGGAGAGTGGGGAGCAACTGTCATATATGATGTATCCCTAGAGACCAGGCATCTTAGGGAACTTGTGGAAGTTGCCCACATTCTTCATTGGCTGGAACCGCTTCCATCATCTTTTTAGGATTTGGCAAATTGAGATTGTTCATAAACTCGATAAAGCTATTGCGATCCTTACCTACAAAACGAGGATTAAAACGTTTTTCTTCACCGATGGTGGATACAGTATGCCCCTTGTAGTCATGTGCTGGGTAAACCAATGTCTGATCTGGCAATGTAAACAGTCGCTGGGTGACGTTATCATAAAGTGTGCCAGCATCACCATTTTGGAAATCGGTTCTACCACAGCCTCGGATAAACAAGGCATCTCCTGTGAACAGGTGAGTCTGGTTTACCAAGTAGGCCATGTGGCTATCGGTATGACCGTGGGTTTCAATTGCCTTAATTTCCAAGCTGCCGACTTGTAAAACTTCACCATCTTTAACATGTCGATCTGCACAACCAGCAGTTGCATTTTCTGGAACAATTCCTTTACACCCAGTCAATTCTCGAAGTTTTCCAGTTCCAGTAATGTGATCGGCGTGAATGTGAGTTTCTAGACAAAATCTCAACCTTAGACTGAGTTGTTGGAGTAGCTGAGAATCGCGCTCCACCTGCTCCAGAACAGGGTCAATCAGAACAGCCTCCTTTGTGCTGGAGTCAGCTACCAAATAGGTGTATGTCGAGGTGTCTTGATCAAACAGTTGACGAAATAACATCGCTGTCTTTCTCTAGTGTTTAGGAGACCTTTTTTTCGTTGTTAAGTTATATCACTATATAGTAATAAAAACAGCAATGTCAAGACGGTGTTTTGCAAAGAAAAATTTAAATATTTACGCCTGATGCTCATTATACAAAACTATTACAATTATTCCATTATTAAGCAACCCGCTTTTTGCTACATTTAAACCGCTTGATTGCAAGGAAAACTTATAATTTTGGAAATATGTCCGTAACTACTGAAAAAATCGAAACAATTACTCCTGTTGAGACTGTGCCAGAAAGTAAAGCGATACAACATCAAATCGTTATCGTTGGAGGAGGTGCTGCAGGTATCACTGTGGCGGCTCAGTTGCTCACTCGCAACAAGGTATTGGATATCACTATTATTGAACCATCTGACAAGCACTACTACCAGCCCGGTTGGACGTTAGTCGGTGGTGGTGTCTTTAAACTAGAGCAGACCGTTCGTGATGAAAAAAGTTGCTTGCCCGAGGGCACAAAATGGATTCAGGATTATGGGGAAACCTTAGATCCAGACAACAATATGATCATCACCCGTAAGGGTATCCGTGTCAAGTATAACTATTTAGTACTCTGCCCTGGCATCCAGATTGACTGGCATGGGATTAAAGGTCTTAAAGAGGCTCTGGGCAAAGGGAGTGTCAGCAGTAACTATTCCAAAGATTTCGCACCGTACACCTGGGAGACGATTCAAAATTTCAAAGGCGGTACGGCCATCTTCACCCAACCGGGCACTCCGATCAAATGTGCTGGTGCTCCTCAGAAGATTATGTACATGGCTGATGATGTCTTCAAGAGTAAGAGTGGCGTTGGGGTGAATACCCAGGTGCTCTTCTGTACCGCCGGTGGCAAGATTTTTGCTGTGCCAGAGTATTGCGAGACTCTAGAGCAGGTTGTTGACCGTCGCGGGATTCAAGTTAACTTCCATCACAATCTCAAGGAAATTAAGCCTGATACTCAGGAGGCTATCTTTGAGGTTACCAAAGACGATAGTGTTCAGGAAGTTAGCATTCATTACGACATGATTCATGTCACTCCGCCCATGAGTGCCCCTGACTTTATCAAAAACAGTCTTCTTGCAGTACAGGATGGCCCCAAAAAAGGTTGGGTTGATGTGGATAAAGATACCCTCCAACATAATCGTTACCCTAACGTATTCAGTCTGGGAGATGCCTCATCTTTACCAACTTCCAGAACAGCAGCAGCTGTTCGAGGTCAAGCCCCTGTTTTAGTTGAGAATCTTCTGGCTGTGATCAATTCTCAAGCTCAAACTGATAAATATAATGGCTACACCTGTTGTCCTTTGATTACTGGATATAATTCTGCAGTGATGGCCGAGTTTGACTATGACAAGAACATTGATACAAGTTTTCCGTTCAATCCTGCTAAGGAACGCTTCAGCATGTGGTTGGTCAAGCGCAATCTTCTTCCCTGGCTTTACTGGAACCGTATGCTAAAAGGTAAGCCTTTTGAAGGCAAGCTGGTTAAAGCTTTTGCTTGGAAGAGCAAGGGTTAACACAGGGAAAGTTAAAATAAGCTAAAACCCATTTTAAATGCGTTTTAGCTAGGCAAAAGGCAAAAGGCAAAAGGCAAAAGGCAAAAGGCAAAAGGCAAAAGGCAA
>NZ_CEYLVT010000150.1:0-18104 GCF_982860115.1 Moorena sp. | reverse complement strand
CGAAGATAGTTGGTGGGTAGCTGCCTGCTAAAATAGCTCAGTGCCAGGATAATTATTTTAATAATAGTTAATATAAAAAGTCTCTTGTGTAAATTCGCAAGAGGCTTTTTATATGTCAAGCAACTTCTATATCAAGCAACCACAGAAATTAAAAGAGATTAAATCATTACCATGGGTGTTGGGTTAACCAATAAGTAATAACTGAGGGGTAAAAGCAATAATTGATATTATTCCTTGGAGCGATCAAAACTATAAATTTTCTGAGTTCTTAAATTCTCACACACTGAAGATGGTCGCTTCGTGAAGGGGAACTTTTCTCGGTCTAAGAGTACTTGTAAACTCGTCAGTGGATCGTGTCCAGAAGACACTAGAAATTCCAAGCATCTTAGCTCAGGCCATTCAATCACCCTGTCCAAAATATTAGCGATCGCATTAACATAGGGATGCTGATTAGATTCGTACCAATCTAGTGCTGCTAGCTCAGGCTGATCGAAGCCCAAGTGTACCATTAAATCAGGTTTTTCAAAAACTGCGGAAGCTACAGGTCGTGACTCCTCCTGCAATAATAAGTTCTGGCTATGAGCTAGAGACCGTAGCTTTTCTAAACGCTCATAACGTTCTGTCACCTGCTGAGGCTGGTCTTGCCAATGAATTGCTACCGTAACTAAATAGGTCTGCAATAGCAGATGACCCAGCTTCTGTGCTTTAGTTGCCAAATAGCTAGAATTGTAGTCATTAGCTTCAATCAGCAATGGTAGCCTACCGACTACCTCTAATCCATAACCTTTTAAACCAGCGATTTTGCGAGGATTATTGGTAATCAAGCAAATTTTCTTAACTCCTAAATCATTGAGAATTTGTGCTCCCATGCCATAGTCTCGCAAGTCAGCCGGGAATCCCAACCGTTCATTTGCTTCTACGGTATCTAGTCCCATATCCTGCAAGGAATAGGCTTTCAACTTATTCACCAAACCAATCCCTCGGCCTTCTTGCCGCAAATAAACCACAACTCCCTGACCGGAATTCTCAATCATTTTCAGAGCCGCTTGTAGTTGCATTCGACAGTCACACCGCAGAGAGCCCAACGCATCTCCCGTTAAACATTCTGAGTGCATCCGCACCATCACTTGATGGTCTTTGAACTGAGTTGGGTTTCCTTTTACAATGGCAACATGCTCCGAGTGATCTAAGGTGTTGCGGTAAGCGTAAATCTGGAAATTCCCAAAACTACTGGGGAATTGGGCAACGGATTCTCGATAAACAAAGCGGTCATGTTTGAGGCGGTAACTGATTAAATCAGCAATACTGATAATTTTGAGTTGATGCTTATTGGCATACTCAATCAACTCTGGCAAGCGAGCCATGGAGCCATCAGGATTTTGAATTTCACAGATCACACCCGCTGGGTATAAACCTGCCAGTCTTGATAAGTCAACCCCTGCTTCCGTATGACCAGCCCGTTTCAATACCCCTCCCTTTCTAGCACGGAGGGGAAAAATGTGACCAGGTCGTCGCAAATCACTGGGTTTCGTTACTGGGTTAATCGCAAACTGGATAGTACGAGCACGGTCTTCAGCCGAGATACCAGTCGTCACCCCTAAGTGGGGTGCTGCATCAATGCTTACGGTAAACGCTGTCTGGTTAGTGTCTGTGTTGTTACTAACCATTAGCGGAAGGTCTAGAGCATCCAAACGCTCCCCTGTCATCGCCAGACAAATCAACCCTCGTGCTTCCACTGCCATGAAATTAATCATGTCAGGGGTAGCAAATTGTGCAGCACAAATTAGGTCTCCTTCGTTTTCCCGATTTTCATCATCAACTACCACCACTGGCTGACCTGATTTTAGGTCTGCCAGAGCATCATCAATGCTATCAAACTTATACACATCAGTTTTCGGGGATTCCACTTGTTTGCTGCTTTTGTTTAATTAATGAATGGGCTTGAGAATGGTATTGAAATCCATAAAAAAGCTATGATAGCATATTTTAACAATTTTGACACTTGAATAAAGGTTAAATTTTATTGCTCACTAGTATAGTTTATCCAAGTTCCGCTGCTGGCTTGGTGATAGAGGACACTTTTAATCACCAGAAGCAGGTTCCGATGTCAGCCCCTTGTGATTGGGGAAATCACAACTGGTATTGTGGCATTTATTAATGTTGCCAATAACTGAGGGATTAGGGTAAACTTAGTCAGTTTTTACGATCCTTTGCTAAGAGATAATTTTTTTTAGTGATTGGGTTGACTCACAAATGTGGCAGCTGCACAAATAGTGCTAAAACAGGACGTAGAAAACTGCTCCACTGTCCCCAAGACAGTGGAGCAAAATACCTGTGGAGGTGGTCTGACAGGGACTGAGCTTGTTCTTGGTCTAGTTAAGAGTCCCGCAAACAGGTGTATACTCAGCCCCAAGGTTGAGACTCTCCCACTGAGCTAGGAATTAGCCCTTAGTGGGGGAGGATATCAAAGCTCTTACCCTATAGGAAAGGAACATGATGGGGGATTTAGAACGCCTGCCAGTAGGCATAATTGGTGCTTCTGGTTATGGTGGCGTACAACTTGTAAGGCTCTTGATGGATCACCCAGGAGTCGATATAGTTTATTTGGGTGGAGAAAGCAGTGCTGGCAAGGGATTTGCCGAGCTTTACCCTCATCTAGGCCATCGTGTTAATTTAACCATTGAGCCTATTGACATAAATACTATTGTATCCCGTTGTCAGGTAGTCTTTCTGTCCTTGCCTAACGGTTTAGCCCATAAGCTAGCACCATCACTGTTATCAAAAGGATTAAAAGTTCTCGATCTCTCAGCTGACTATCGATTTAGTAAACTTGAAACTTACAAAAGCTGGTACGGTGGAGAGCGCCACGACCAAGAAACCGCTGCTACTGCTGTTTATGGTTTACCGGAACTGTATCGCGATCGCATTTCCTCTGCCCAATTAGTCGGTTGTCCTGGTTGCTACGTCACAAGCAGCCTGCTCGCCCTTGCTCCCCTGCTCAAACAGGGTCTGATTATTCCAGACACTGCCATTATCGATGCCAAATCCGGTACCTCTGGGGGTGGACGCAAGGCAAAAACCAATCTCTTACTAGCAGAAGCCGACAGCTCTCTAGCCCCTTATGGCGTGACCCATCACCGCCATACCCCAGAAATTGAGCAAATTTGCAGTCATTTAGCCAGTCATGAAGTCAGGGTGCAATTTACACCCCACCTCGTTCCCATGGTACGGGGAATCCTAGGTACCGTTTATGCCACATTGCAGGATCCGGGACTAGTCAGGGAAGATTTATTCACCATTTACACGGCCTTTTACCGCGCCTCTCCCTTTGTCCGGGTGTTACCCAGTGGCACCTATCCCCAAACCAAGTGGGCTTGTGGCACTAATCTTTGTTACATAGGGGTAGAAGTCGATACCCGAACTGACCGAGTTATCGTTATGTCAGTCATCGACAACTTGCTCAAAGGTCAAGCTGGTCAAGCCGTACAGTGCTTGAATCTGATGATGGGTTGGGATGAAACCCTAGGCTTGCCTCAACTGAGTTTTTATCCGTGAATCGGTTGTGGGACGGATGTGCATAAGATACCAGAAGTAGGGGGAGATAGGAAAAAACCATTTCTCCCACACTCCCCACCAAATAACCTTGGCCTATTGGCCACGCAATCGCGTTCAACCTTGGCCAAAGGCCACGCAATCGCGTTCAACCTTGGCCTATTGGCCACGCTTCGCGAACAACCTTGGCCTATTGGCCACGCTTTCGGCAAAGCCGACGCTGCGCGAACGCGAACAACCTCTAACCTTCAACCTCCTAACCTTGGCCTATTGGCCACGCTTCGCGAACAACCTCCTAACCTCCTAACCTTCAACCCTGACACAGCGGTCCCATGCCACAAGTTCCAGCATAAATGGCGCGATCGCCTAATTCATCTTCAATCCGCAGCAACTGGTTATACTTAGCCACCCGTTCACTACGGCACAGTGAACCTGTTTTAATTTGACCAGCCCGAGTAGCAACGGCTAGATCAGCAATGGTAGTATCTTCGGTTTCCCCAGAACGGTGACTAATCACAGAACGGAAACCGTTGCGAGTTGCTAGGTCAATGGTTTCAAGAGTTTCGGTCAAGGAACCAATTTGATTAAGCTTAATCAAGATCGAGTTACCCGCACCGACATCAATACCTTTTTGTAGCCTGGTGGGATTGGTAACAAATAGGTCATCACCCACTAACTGAATGCGGGAACCTAGTTTTTCAGTAAGTAACTGCCAATTACTCCAATCCTCTTCGTGGAGTCCATCTTCAATAGAAACAATGGGGTATTGCCCCACCAACTCAGCTAGATAGTTAACAAACTCCTCTGGTGAGTGAGATGCGCCATCATAGACATACTGAGCATCTTTGTAGAACTCGCTGGCAGCCACATCCATCGCTAAAGCGATTTGTTCTCCTGGCTTATACCCAGATGTTTCTATAGCGGCAATCAATAAGTCTAGCGCTTCTTTATTTGACCCCAAGTTGGGAGCAAAGCCACCTTCATCTCCCACACCGGTAAGCAATTTTTTCTCTTTCAATACCTTAGCCAAGGCGGCAAAAACCTCAGCTCCCCAGCGCAGAGCCTCTCGAAATGACTGGGCTCCCACTGGCACAATCATGAATTCCTGAAAATCTACATTATTATCCGCATGAGCACCACCGTTGATTACATTCATCAACGGAACTGGTAGTAGATTAGCTAGTGGTCCACCTAAGTAGCGGTAGAGGGGTAGTCCTTTACTAGCCGCTGCCGCTTTAGCTGTAGCTAGAGAAATAGCTAGGATGGCATTTGCTCCCATATTCTTTTTGTTGGCCGAACCATCCCGACGAATCATCTTGTGGTCAAGCAACATTTGGTTGAGAGCATCGTTTTCCAATAGGTCTGGGGCGAGTTTTTCTTTGATATTCGATACTGCCTTGAGTACCCCTTTACCACCGTAGCGACGGGGATCATTATCTCGTAGTTCATGGGCTTCAAAAGTACCAGTAGAAGCACCACTGGGAACTTGGGCAATTCCCACCGCACCGCTAACAAGGCGCACTTGAGCTTCTACTGTCGGACGTCCACGAGAATCTAATATCTCTCTGGCATCAATTGCCGCAATTGCAGTTTCTGATTTAGTCAACATGCTTTTTCCTCTAATTCTGTAAAGATTGCAACTGCCTTAATCGTTAAATCGCCCTAGGATAAGAAACGCCTTGGCCGTTGGCCACGCTACGCGAACAGAACGTTACTTGTTTTCAATCTCCTAGTTAATCAATCATGTCAGCCATCTCAGCTCTTAGGAGCTGTGAGCTATCCGCTATTAGCTATCAGTTATGAGCCATGGTTGAAAAGCTGACTCCTTGGTGCTGATAACTGGGTGCTGATAACTTAATGCTTACAATGAGAGTGTGCCACTTTCAGGTCTGGAACATCAACAGTACACAGTTTTCTATACCTAGAGTATTGTTGATATAATCGCCCTAAATGTTTCCACCATACTAATGGTGATATGGCTCACGAAAATTGCTGAAAATAATCACAATTATTTTATAGTTGGCTCACAAATAACTAAAATTATTTTAAATAAGCTAGGGGAAGACTAGTTAAGATGACTAAGTTTTCAGGACTCTTACAGACCGGTTGTTAAAGGCAATAATATACTATATGACTTCCTCCCCACTTCAGCAATTTGTATTTAGGCCAGCATTGATTTCAGCAACAGTATTTGCTGCGCTGACCTTACCCGTAGGCTGGTTCGGTGCTCAGCCATTATCCATTAAAGTACAGGAGGAGCAACTATACTACGGTAATGTGCGAGATGCGGCAACGCCTTACCTGACCTTAGCAACGGTGATTAGCCTAGGAGCTGGTATGGCCAGTGTCGCCATAGCCGGATGGCAACAGTCTGCTCAACAGTCATCTCAACTTCAGTCACAGCTATCAGATCTAGCACAACAAATTCAGAAAAAGGAAGAATTATTAGAAAAACTTAGGCTTTCAGAATCCCAGCAGCATCTTCCTCAACACAAGCCTTTAGAAAATAAGATCAAGAATCAGACATCGCCACAGCAGCCAATTAACTATACCGTCTATACTAGTTCTAGCTTCCAGTCAAACCGTAAACCACTGGTGACTAAGACTGGGTCGAGAGAAAATCAACCAGTAGCTAAATCTGCGGTGAAGGTGCCAGCGAAAACCGGTGAGTACACGGGATTGACCGTAGACCACGCTACGGGAACGCATCCTGGTGTGGGTAATGCTCAAACCCATACTGGTCTTAAATCCTATTCTGAAGTAGTATCATTACCATCGGAAGATATTCAGCAACTTGAAAGTCAGCTGCAACAGGTCAAAGCTCAGATGAAAGCGATGCAAAAGGTTTTGCACAAGAAACACTTTGTGTCTACTTGAACACTAACGTTATGTCTAGCCCATCACCCATCGACCCCCAAACCCCATCGGGATTGGCCGTTGACCACGCTAAGCAATCAGAATTCGAGCTAAATCTGCTCAAACAGGAATATTTTTTCCTGCAAACTACTGTAGAAGATTACAACAAACAAATCTGGGTGATTAAAGCCTTGGGGATTACGGCCACTGGTGTGGTTGTGCGCATGGTCTTAAAAGAGAAAGACAATAGCATCGCCCTGATTGGGTGTGCTATTCCCCTGTTCTTCTGGATTCTAGAAAGTCAATGGAAACACTTTCAGCGTGGTTTCTATCCCCGTTTGGTACAAATTGAAGAAATTTTGACTCAGGAGTGTAATTTGCGCAGTCCAGCTATTTTTACTGGCTGGAGTCGTACCTTTAAGCGCAGTAATACTCCCAAACGTCAAGGCTATCTTTGGGATGGTTTATTAAACCGTAGCGTTTGTATTACTTATCTGTTAGAAATTGGCTTTCTTTTGGTATTATCGTTAATTAGGTTTTAGGAATTAGAAGTTTTGAAGATGGAACAGGGAATCGGGAAGAAGTGCTCTCCTAGTGTGGCGATTATAAATTACTATAAAATCATCGCTTGAAACCTTACTAACTCAAGCTTTTATGGATTATAAAAAGCCATTTTTATAAAAATGGCTTTTTATAGATTTTTATAGCCTAATGAGGTACATATAATGTTTTCAGACTTTCAACTTCCGACTTCGTAATTATCTATTCCCTGCTATCTTATCTCTGTTCCCTGTTCCCTGTTCCCTGTTCCCTAAAACCCAAAAATTTGTACCTCAGCCAATTGATAACTGCTACCTATGCGCGTAATCATCCAACGAGTCAAATCCTCTCAAGTCCAAGTAGACAGAAAAGTTATTGGGAAAATAGGGCGAGGGCTTAACCTACTAGTCGGTATTGCGGATACTGATACGGAAGCTGAATTAGACTGGATGGTGCGAAAGTGTCTAGAATTAAGGCTATTTCCAGACGAGACTACTGGTAATGACCGTTGGGAAAAGTCGGTGCAGGATATAGGTGGTGAGCTATTGGTGGTTAGCCAGTTTACCCTTTACGGAGATTGTCGCAAAGGACGCCGCCCTTCCTTTAGTCAGTCCGCTGCTCCAGAATACGCTAGGGCATTATATCAACTATTTGTTGATAAGTTACGGATGAGTGGGTTGCGGGTAGAAACTGGTGAGTTTGGTGCGATGATGGATGTTTCTATAGAAAATGATGGTCCTGTGACACTGTTGTTAGAGAAAGAAGCATCAGTAAGATAAGGGAATAGGGAATAGGGAATAGGGAACAGGGAACAGAGAGTGTAGGAAGTGTGGGAAGTGTAGGGAGTGAGATGACTAAGTGCTGCGCCAAAGGTGCCAGCACAAAAGTCAGTAATGCGTTCGCGTAGCGTGGCCGAAAGGCCATCGCATCCAGCATTAGCTCTGGGATCGTCCCAAACCCCTATTTTCAACTCTCTTCGATTTGACCTTGGTATTTTTTGCGTTCGCTTTTAGCGTGGCCTACGGCCAATCGCGTAGCGGCTCAATGCTCACGCATCCCATTACTGATCAGCCTTTTTTGCTTTCAGTTCAGGTCATGGTTACCAGGAACTAGAACTATTTCCATAAAATTCAAAAATTGTGTACTTAACCTATTTTATAAATCCTAGAGATTGCTTTCAGTAATTTTAGTATTAATTTATCCATATTCTTATTTTTTTATATACAAATTTATACATTTACTACTATGTAATTAATGATATAATTGATATATTTATGGTTAGATAATTTTGAGTGTTAGTGTAGTATTAAAAGATAGAAATGAGCGAACCAATAGCTGACTATGACAATCCTTGGAAAGAAGCATTACAAGCCTATTTTGAGTCATTTTTGCAGTTTTGCTTTCCCGAAGTTCACACTCTGATTGATTGGAATCAGACACCCCAAGCCCTTGATACAGAGCTACAGCAGATAGTTGGTGCGGCTGAGTCAGGAAAACGGATCGCTGATAAATTATTCCAGGTGTGGCTCTGTGGTGGAAATGAAACTTGGGTGTTGATTCATGTAGAGGTACAAAGCCAAAAAGAATCAACCTTTGCCAAGCGAATGTACCAATATCATTACAGGGCATTTGACTTGTACGAAAAACCTGTGATTAGCTTAGCGGTATTGGGGGATGAGAATGCTTCTTGGTCTCCATCATCCTATGAATATGGCTTGGGAGGTTGTCGGCTGAGTCTAGAATTTCCCATAATTAAATTACTCAACTATGAGTCAATGTGGCAGGTGTTGGAATCGAGTACCAATCCCTTTGCAGTAGTGGTGATGGCTCATTTAAAAACCAAAGCCACCCATAAACAACCGATGGAGCGCAAGCGATGGAAGTGGTACCTGGTTCGGAGACTTTTTGAACAAGGTTATAGTAAAAACGATATAGTGAAGCTATTCCAGTGTATTGACCAGATGATGGCTTTACCGGAACAGTTAGAACAGGAGCTGAATCAAGAACTCGAACGTTATCAGGAGGAAAGACGGATGCCTTTAATTAGTCGAGTGGAAGAAAGGGCAATGAAAAGGGGTCTGGAACAAGGACTTCAACAAGGACTTCAAGAATCTCGGGAAAGCTTACAAGGGACAGTAGTTAAAATTTTACAAAAGCGTTTTGAATCGGTATCACCGGAATTGGTGGCAGCGATTAATGCCATAGACGATATCTCTGGGTTGCAACAGTTGATTGATCACTCTCTTGAGAGTAACTCCCTTGAGGAATTTGAGCAGCTATTGGCACAACATCACTCCTGACTCCCTACTCCCTACAACTCAATGGGATAATAATCCAAAGCACTTTTTCCCGCACCCTGACCCCACCGTGAATCAGGTTTCCAAGCACCATTTTCTTTTTCCCGACGGCGAGTCCGGATAGTGAGCTGATTACCTTCAAATGTCAGTAGATTATATTGCCAGGGATAACCAGGTACCAGTTCTTTGGTGGGTGCGCCAAAGGTGCCAGCACAAATTCCATCGAGTTTGCGCCCACCTGGGATTTTGTCGTAACTGAAAACGCTGGCTTGGGCTTTGTGGATGTGCCCGTGGAGGAACAAGCGAAATCCAGCAACAGCGAGTTGTTCCATGA
Organism: Moorena sp.; assembly: GCF_982860115.1. Classification (NCBI taxonomy): domain Bacteria; kingdom Bacillati; phylum Cyanobacteriota; class Cyanophyceae; order Coleofasciculales; family Coleofasciculaceae; genus Moorena; species Moorena sp. The sequence continues at coordinate 8,525 of NZ_CEYLVT010000150.1, read as the reverse complement.
ATCCTTGGTCGGTAATCCTATCGCTTCCGTCACTATTGAGGGGATGGTGCCAAACCGCTATTTTCAGGCAGTTGTCGTAGTCTGGGTTACGGCGAATCTCGGTTATGGCCTTGCTCAGAGCACCTGAGTGAATACTAGCACGGGCTCTGAAGTGGTGATCCAGTTTCCAAGCAGAGTTTAGTCCTAGAATCAGCAAGTTTTGGTTTGGGAGATGGTGGATAATTCCTTGCTGGTCATACTCCAGGGGATAGGGTTGAGTTTTGATAGCTTGATAGAATTGGCTGAAGTGGGCAAAGCGTTGTTGGTATTTAACCTCATCTCGGACCCAAATAACCCGTGAACTTTCTTCGATGTAGTGACCGTCTTTGAGTTCACCGTGGTATTTTATGCGATCGCATAAATCATAAGCATCCTCTGCTAGTTGCCAATTGAGGTCATGGTTACCAGGAACTAGAAGAATTTGCTTGGGGTCTAGGGGAAAGTCTAGGCGGAGGTTGTCGATAAACTTTTGTGCAGCCTGGTATTCTTGGGGAGTGGAATAATTAGCGATATCACCGGAGAGGATCAGACCATCAAGGTGAGGAATTTCAAGGTCTTGGGTGAGGTCTTGGGCGAGTTGGTTTGACCAAAGGGTAGCTTGCTCAGGGTTGCTGATGTGGAGATCCGAGAGGTGGAGGATGTAGATAGTTTGAGTGGCAATCAGTTTGGGAGGATTGGGTTTGGGAGTGGGTTTGGGAAGATAGGTTGGGTTGTAGACTTGGTAGCGCTCTTGAATGGCTTTAATAGCTTTGATGGTGTACTGAAGAGTATCTTCATCATGAGTTGCTGCCAATTCTTCGTTGTTCAGGAGATTAATCAGTTTAGAAATAGTAGCTTCCTTGCCAATTTTTTCCAGAGCATATGCCGCAATCCTACGCAGATAATAGTGGTCATCATCCAGCAATTTAATTAAGGGGTCGATGGTGGCTTCTGTGCCGATTTTTCCCAGAGCATATGCCGCACTCCTACGCACATAATAGTCGTCATCATCTAGCAATTTAATTAAGGGGTCGATGGTGGCTTCTGTGCCGATTTTTCCCAGAGCTTCTGCCGCACTCCTACGGACATCATAGTCGTCATGATCCAGCAATTTAATTAAGGGGTCTATCGCCACTTCTCTCCGGATTTTTACCAGAGCATCTGCTGCACTACTACGGACATCATAGTCGTCATCATCTAGTAATTTAATTAAGGGGTCGATGGTAGCTTCTGTGCCGATTTTTCCCAGAGCTTCTGCCGCACTCCTACGCACAGAATAGTGGTCATCATCCAGCAATTTAATTAAGGGGTCGATGGTGGCTTCTGTGCCGATTTTTCCCAAGGCATCTGCCGCACTACTACGCACATAAGAGTTGTGATCATCATCCAGCAATTTAATTAAGGGGTCGATGGTGGCTTTTGTGCCGATTTTTCCCAGAGCTTCTGCCGCACTACTACGCACATAAGAGTCGGGATCATCCAGCAATTTAATTAAGGGGTATATGGTGGCTTCTGTGCCGATTTTTCCCAAAGCATATGCCGCAATACTACGCACATCTGAGTGGTCATCATCCAGCAATTTTTTAATTAAGGGGTCGATGGTGGCTTCTGTGCCAATTTTTCCCAGAGCATATGCCGCACTCCTACGCACAGAATAGTGGTTATGATCCAGCAATTTAATTAAGGGGTATATGGTGGCTTCTGTGCCGATTTTTCCCAAAGCATATGCCGCACTACTACGCACATCTGAGTCGGGATCCTCCAGGCATTTACTTAAGGGCTCAATGGTGGCTTCTGTGCCGATTTTTCCCAGAGCTTCTGCCGCACTCCTACGGACATCATAGTGGTCATGATCCAGCAATTTAATTAAGGGGTATATGGTGGCTTCTGTGCCGATTTTTCCCAAAGCTTCTGCCGCACTCCTACGCACATAAGAGTTGTGATCATCATCCAGCAATTTAATTAAGGGCTCAATGGTGGTTTCTGTGCCGATTTTTCCCAAAGCTTCTGCCGCACTCCTACGCACATAAGAGTCGGGATCATCCAGCAATTTAATTAACCGGTCTATGGTGACTTCTGTACCGATTTCTACCAGAGCTTCTGCCACAATACTACGTACATCATAGTCGTCATCATCCAGCAATTTAATTAACGGGTTAATTGTGGCTTGTGTACCGATTTTTCCCAGAGCTTCTGCCGCACTCCTACGCACAGAATAGTGATCATCAGCCAGCAATTTAATTAACGGGTTAATTGTGGCTTGTGTACCGATTTTTCCCAGAGCATATGCCGCACTCCTACGCACATCATAGTGGTCATGATCCAGCAATTTAATTAAGGGGTCGATGGTGGTTTCTGTCCCGATTTCTCCCAAAGTATATGCCGCACTCCTACGTACATCATAGTGGTCATGATCCAGTAATTTAATTAAGGGGTATATGGTGGCTTCTGTGCCAATTTTTCTCAGAGCATCTGCCGCAATAATACGCACATCATAGTCGTCATCATCCAAGTATTTACTTAGCTCAGGTATCGCTCTATCTGATTCAGTTATTCCCAACAGCTCAACCTTAAGTAACTTCGGAACCTCTAACCCAGCAACCAACCCAACAGTCTGCTCCTGAAACTCTGGTTTTACTGCTCCTGCTAATCTCGCTCCCAGTTGCCAATCCACATCTAACCCTAACCTTACCATCCGCTGGGCTTGGTTTCGATTATCTACCAATGGCAGCATCAGCACCAGAGTTTCTGTCCATTTCAAATAATTGAGATAGTTCTGTTGCAAGTCCTGATCACTAATACCTGGTAATTGCTTCAATAAATATTCCGCTGTATAGTATTCTTGGATCAGTTGATGTCGAAACTCAATCAAATCTCCTGATTGTTGAATCAAGTGATGCTTCAGTAAGTCTTTTAGCCACGTCCTAGCGCGAACATCAGGATCGGTAAAATTCTTATGACGTAGATAGTCAGCTATAATTTCCTGGGCTTTTGTTTTGGGAATAGCAACGGTAATCTCTTTGGGATTATTCCCTGTTGTCATTACAAACCCTAACTGTTGCAGCAGGTCTGGCCAAAATTCTCTTGATTCATCGGAAACGTTAACATCTTGCTTGATTTTTTCCGAATAGAACTGGATAAATTCGCGAAACACTAACCCCAGATTGGACGGTATCTCTCCCTTATTTTGAAATATTGAACATAACATCATCAATAGTAGAGGAGTTTCCCCAAGCTCCCGTAAGCGATCGCCCAACTGTGTAAGCATTTGCTCTCCTTGTTGAGGCAAATACTTTCGGACAAACTCCTCTATTTGGGCTGCACTCAAGGGTTGCATTTCCAACTTCTTTTCAATCCCCAAGTCACCACCCACTCCTAAATCCCTAGTGGTGAAAATCATGGGAGTACGCTTCTGGTAATCCCTCCGAAACTGAGTCAAATCCGAGAGTGCTGCTTCTGAGGGTAGCTCGTTGACGCCATCGATCAGTAACCAGAATTGTCCATCAAACAATAGTCTTTCAATCTCGCTGGAGTCCAGCAGTACACCATGGCGTTTCAGAAAATTCCGTACTAACTCCAGCACCGATGTCTGGTAATATCGCAGTTCCACCAGCACCGGAATTTTGTCTTGTATCCCTTCATCCCCCAACAATCGCACTAAGGCTGTGGATTTGCCTGACCCCGCACGTCCGACCAGTAAGACATGGTCAGCAGCATACTTCCGCAATCCTTCCAGCACAGGTAAGCGCTCAGTTTCTTGCTGATTGTGGTCTGTTTGTGGCTGCTCCGACTTAATGGTTTGCACCATTAGATTAAAGTTACACAGCCCAGGGGTCTGTTGCTGCTGCTTGCGTTTACGGTCTTCGACATCGGTGAGGGTATAAAATTGCCACCATTGGTCGTACTGTTGACGGATTGATGCTAGATAGAGATCCCAAGTGACCATCTTAAGGTTGAATCGGGTTAAAGGTTAGTTGGTTGAAGGGAATCGGGAATCGGGAATCGGGAATCGGGAATCGGGAATCGGAAATGGGAAAATGCGATCGCGCTGCCCAGCCTACATCAACTGTAGAATAATCAACTCTATTGTAGACATAAGAAACTGCTAAACTCTGCCAGGTTTAGTAGTGCTTTTGAATAAAATAAGCTGACCGCTGACTGCTGACCGCTGATTGCTTACAGGATTTCTTCCCGACTCCCGACTCCCGATTCCCGACTCCCGATTCCCGACTCCCTGTTCCCTGCTCCCTTTTACAACTGCTATACAATAGAACCGAATTGACTGATTCAAGAGGAGACACTAAGCTAATGCGAATGCTACACACAATGCTGCGAGTCGGCAATCTTGAGGAATCGATCAAGTTTTACTGCGATGTCCTAGGCATGAAGCTGCTCCGTCAGAAGGACTTTCCAGGGGGAGAATTTACCTTAGCATTTGTAGGCTACGGGGATGAATCTGACAACACGGTTATTGAACTAACCTATAACTGGGGGGTTGATCAGTACAACATCGGGGATGCTTTCGGTCATATTGCCCTTGGTGTAGACGATATCTACCAAACCTGCGACCAAATTAAATCTCTTGGTGGTAAGGTAGTGCGAGAGCCAGGACCGATGAAGCACGGTTCAACAGTGATTGCTTTTGTGGAAGACCCGAGTGGATACAAGATTGAACTGATCCAACGCAAAGATCAGGAGTCTGCCCAGAAACCAGAAGCGACAGCAGTTGCTGGGTAATAACTATCGGGAGTAGGGAATCGGGAATCGGGAATCGGGAATCGGGAATCGGCAGTCGGGAATCGGGAATCGGGGTAAGAAAATTGAATGTAGCTGGTAAGTATGGGAAACCCTATAAAAATGTTTCCTATCTCCCTATCTCCCTATCTCCCTATCTCCCCATCTCCCTATCTCCCTACACTCTTCCCTGTTCCCTGTTCCCTGTTCCCTATTCCCTTTGAAAACTGCTATAGCAACGATGAATCAAGCATCTACAACAAAAGGCTGGGCGAATGCGATCGCAAAACCGGCAACTGAATTTCCGCCCACAGCCCTGCCGGTCATCTCTGGCAAAATCCCAGAAGGGTTGCGAGGTTCTTTGTATAGAAATGGTCCTGCACGGTTACAGCGAGGTGGTGTAGCGGTTGGACATTGGTTTGATGGTGATGGGGCAATATTAGCAGTACATTTTACCCCTGGTGGTGCCACAGGAGTTTATCGCTACGTCCAAACCTCTGGCTATCAAGCAGAAGCTGCTGCTGGCAAATTACTGTACCCCAACTATGGCATGACAACACCAGGACCAATCTGGAAACGCTGGAGTAAGCCAGTTAAAAATGCTGCCAATACCTCAGTGCTACCATTACCAGATAAATTGTTAGCCCTATGGGAAGGTGGTCATCCCCATGCCTTAGACCTGCAAACCTTAGAAACCAGAGGCACTGATGACTTATCTGGCCTAGGCAAAGGAGCAAGCTTTTCTGCCCATCCCAAGATTGATCCCAAAACTGGAGAGATTTTCAACTTTGGACTGACGGCTGAACTTAATAGCAGACTCAACATTTACAAGAGCAACTCCACTGGCAAAATTATCAAACAAGGGTCAGTACAGCTAGAGGGTTTGCCATTAGTCCATGATTTTGTTCTGGCAGGGCCGTATCTAGTATTTTTTGTACCCCCAGTGCGAGTGAATTTCCTAAAAGTAGCTCTGGGTTGGTGCAGCTATGGTGATGCTATGGAGTGGCACCCCAATAAGTCAACCCAAATTATTATCGTAGATTGTGACAGCCTTAGTGTAGTCAGTCGCCGTGAAGCTGAACCCTGGTATCAGTGGCACTTCAGCAATGGTTATGTGGAGAAAGATGGCTTGATCGTGATTGATTTTGTCCGTTATGCCGACTTTCAGACCAATCAGTATTTGAAAGAAGTTGCCACTGGTCAAACTAAGACTGAAGCGAAAGGAACCCTGTGGCAAGCCCGACTCAATCCTGACACTGGTCAGGTTGTGCAGTTACAACAGTTGTTCGATAGAAGCTGTGAATTTCCTGTCGTGCCGCAACAGCTAGTAGGACAATACTCACCTCATACTTATTTATCAGTACATCGCGAAGTCGTCGATATTAGTAAAGAATTATTGGGTGCAATTGGATGTTTTGACCACAAAACTGGCACCTTGATTGTGGCTGATTTAGGGGAAAATCGCTATCCCTCGGAACCCGTTTATGCACCAGATAGCCTTAATCCTGACCAGGGTTGGATATTAACAGTTGTGTATGACGGAAATTCTGATACTAGTGAAGTGATGGTATTTAGTAGAAACACCCTAAATCAAGAACCGATATGTCGTCTGGGATTACCAAAGGTTATCCCCTTCAGCTTTCATGGTCAGTGGAAAACCAGGTAGTAGTCTTTTCAATTTACCTGATCAATTTACCTGAAATTTAGCTATTAATTCCTGCAGTATCTAGCTAAATTATTAACGTTAAATTAAACAATCAGAAGTCTCTCGCCGTCCGCTTCCAGGAGGACAACTTTCCTCCTGTACAGCTAGTAATTGCTGGTCAACCGAATCAGACTGGTATCCCTGTCGAGAACTAGACTCACCTAGGTAAAAATTAATACCAACAGTAACTAGTAGAGTAGATAACAAGATATAGCTTTGAAAACCCATTGTGGTGACCTTGCTCAAAGTTTCTACTCATTACTTCAAAACTTTTCCAGCACAATCAGCATAAATTTTAAATAAAAACTAAATTAAATAAAAAAATATTAAACCTAATAAAACTAGCAAAAAAAACTATTGTAACTTAATTGAATTCAAAAAAAAACGATGATTGTAGGGATATATAAAAATAGCTTGATGTTTAAAATAGGTGTATTTACGGATATGATTAGAGAGTCAAGCAAGGTAAAGCAAGCAGACCAAACTTCTGGTTAATAAAATGTTGATTAGAGAAAAATGCTGCTAACTATCTATAGGTTTTGTCTAGGGGGGTAATTGACCTTTGGCAGAGGGATCACAAAGAAGAGTAGGTCTGACAAATCTATAATTAGAGGAGATCCCCTGATCCAATCCTTAGCTGTTTAACGTAAGATGACCTCATTTCCCCGCCGCTACCATATCACCACCTTTGGCTGCCAGATGAACAAAGCCGACTCCGAGCGGATGGCTGGAATCCTAGAAGATATCGGCTTCCAGTGGTCAGAAAATCCCAACGAGGCTGACTTAATTCTCTACAACACCTGCACTATTCGAGATAATGCTGAGCAAAAGGTTTATTCCTACTTAGGAAGACAGGCAAAGCGCAAACACCAACAACCAGACCTGACCTTGGTAGTAGCGGGTTGTGTGGCACAACAGGAGGGAGAAGCACTGCTGCGGCGAGTCCCAGAAGTTGATTTAGTCATGGGACCGCAACATGCCAATCGTTTAGGGGATTTGCTAGACCAAGTCTTTGATGGCAACCAGCTAGTTGCTACAGAACCAATTCATATTGTTGAAGACATCACTAAACCAAGACGGGACAGCAGCATTAGCGCCTGGGTAAATATAATTTATGGGTGTAACGAACGCTGCAGCTACTGTGTAGTCCCCAATGTCCGAGGTTTAGAGCAATCCCGTACTCCAGAAGCGATTCGGACAGAAATGGAGGAGTTAGGACGGCAAGGCTATAAGGAAATCACCCTATTAGGACAAAATATTGATGCTTACGGACGTGACTTACCAGGGGTGACTGAATCGGGGCGGCATCAGCACACCTTGACAGATTTACTGTATTATGTAAGCAATATACCGGGGATTGAGCGGCTCCGCTTTGCTACCAGTCACCCCCGCTACTTTACAGAACGGCTGATCCGTGCCTGTCACGAGTTGCCGGAAGTGTGCGAACATTTTCACATTCCCTTCCAATCTGGGGATAACGATATTCTCAAAGCTATGGCACGGGGCTATACCCACCAGAAATATCGCCGCATTATTAATACCATTCGGGACTATATGCCCGATGCGTCGATTAGTGCAGATGCGATTGTGGGCTTTCCTGGGGAAACGGAAGCACAATTTGAGAATACCCTAAAACTAGTAGACGATATTGGCTTTGACCAGCTCAATACCGCTGCCTATTCCCCTCGTCCTGGCACACCAGCAGCATTGTGGAAAAATCAGCTCTCTGAGGAGGTCAAATGCGATCGCCTTCAACGTCTCAACCACCTAGTTGCGGTAAAAGCAGCTGAGCGATCGCAACGTTATCTGGGACGGATTGAGGAAGTGCTGGTGGAAGACCAGAATCCCAAAGACAAGACTCAAGTGATGGGCAGAACCAAAGGAAATCGTCTCACGTTCTTCACTGGGGATATTAATCACCTCAAAGGTGAGCTAGTTCTAGTTAAAATTACTGAAGCTCGTGCCTTTAGCTTGACTGGTGAGCGAGTAGAGGAATAGGGAATAGGGAATAGGGAATCGGGAGTCGGGAGTCGGGAGTCGGGAGTCGGGAGCGGTGCGACCCAAGGGC
>NZ_CEYLVT010000149.1:12306-18292 GCF_982860115.1 Moorena sp. | reverse complement strand
AAAAAGCTATTGCACTATTTTAGCTGTGCCACGCCAGTAGGGTGCGTTAGGGGCGGGCTTGCCCTGATGTTTAACCTCGTAGCCAGTGTTAGGTTGCTGCCCGTAACGCACCAACCAAGGGCTTACCTCTTGCCTCTTGCCTCTTGCCTCTTGCCTGTTCCCTGTTCCCTGTTCCCTGTTCCCTAAAACCCAAGAATTTTTACCTGACCGAATTCAAAACCGCTTCTTATTATCTATTCAAAGTTTTATAATAGCGTCAATTAATTTACGATATCAACATAGTAATGTCAAGCAGCTAGGCTATGATAAGTGGTCGAATACAAGTAAATTTTCCTGTTTCCAGATCCGCTGTTCCCTAGAACCTAGGAAGCTTTACCTCACCCAAGTAAAAATCGCTATCTTGAGCCTAATTTATTTATGAGCAAAAATTATGCGATCGCTATTGGTATTAATCAATACCAATTCCTACAACCATTAGACTATGCCAGCAATGATGCGTGGTTAGTACAAAAGCTATTTAGGGAAGACTTAGGGTTTGAGCGAGTATTTGTATTTACCGATACAACTAAACAAGGGATAATTCCCACACGGGCAAATCTTTTAAATTTTATAGCCCATTTGTCTATGGAGCCATTTCTGGAACCAACTGACAATTTCTGGTTCTTTTTTCGTGGACATGGAATTAACCATAACGGCTCTAATTATTTAATGCCTGTAGATGGCCAACTTACTGATATCGACAATACTGCCATTTCGATTGCTGAAATTACCAACTACCTGAACAAGTGTGGTGCTGGTAATACCATTTTATTGTTAGATATTTTCTATCAAGAAAGAAAAACTGACTCTCCTCTAGAATATCTTAATTACGCCAAATTAACTAATCATAATATTACCACATTTTTCGCCCAGTCGTATAGTCAATTGTCCTATGATATTCCCTTTTTAAAATACGGTGTATTTGCCTATGCTCTTACGGAAGGATTAGGAGATAGAGGACAATGCTCAACTGTCGCCAAATTAGACAACTATTTGCACCATCGAGTATATCACCTTGTCCAACAATATCATCAAGCAGACCAAACCCCAGCTTTGATATCACCTCAAGCGAATCGGATTCTGATTGGTAAACATGCCACCAAGCAAGATATTAACACTCTCAAAAACTCGGCATTACAAGCAGAAACTAAAGGTGAACTAGAAACCGCTAAAAATCTGTGGATTCAAGTTTTAGCTGTTGTGGCTACAGACACCGACGGGATTGATGCCCTGCAACGTATTTATATCAATCAATGTTACTCAACAAGCAACTTTAAGCAATCGTCTCATCAGCCATCATTAGTAAATCACCTTGGTCAGAACCAGGCTGAGATATCAACCACAGACTATTCCACCGTAGCAGTTGCCAATCCCACCACTCAACACAGCAACAGTCACATTGTCAAGCCTTCTCCCCAGCAGACAACGACTGATATTATCTCCAAGCAAAAAACTGCAAGCCATATCGAGATAGAACAATTTGTAACTTACGAGCAGTTAGCGACCTTCCTCTCCGCACAAAATTGGCGAGAAGCAGACAAAGCCACCTCAAAATTACTCCTTGAAATTAGTGGACGCCAAAAAGAAGGTTGGTTGACTATAGCAGCTATCAATAAATTAAACCCTCACACTCTACAATTAATAGACAAAATTTGGCACCAACACAGCCAAGGTAGGTTTGGATTCTCAGTACAAAAGCAGATTTGGGAAACCATTGAAGGTAGTCAAAATGCCAACTATCACGTCTGGTGTGACTATTGCGATCGCTTAGGTTGGCGTGTTAACGATAACTGGTGTTTCTACTCAAGTTTAACGTTCGATATTACTGCACCAAAAGGACATTTTCCTGCCGCCGGAATTATTAATATTATCAATCCTTGGAAGGGTTGGAGTGTAGGGGCTTTTGCTTGTGTTAATGGTTTTATTAACTTAATATATAGCAGTTCTCAAATGGTTGAGGTACAAAGTTCTGGGTTTTAGGGAACAGGGAACAGGGAACAGGGAACAGGGGATCGGGAATCAGGAGTGTGGGGAGATGGGGAGATGAGGAGATGGGGAGATGGGGAAATGGGGAGATGGGGAGATGGGGAGATGGGGAGATGGGGAGATTGGGAGATTGGGGGGAACCCTCAAGACCGGACTGGATCCCCAAGACTCTTCTGCTCCCTACTTCCTACTCCCTGCTGCCTACAAAATAATAACCCTACGGGAAAATCCTTATATTGATCTATGAAAGGAAACTTATCGTCACGCCGACCTTTCACCAATAAACCTGGCTTTAGCTACCCTCGCAAAACCCTACGCAAAATGCGGATGGTATTTACCCTTACCATTTTATGTATTGCTCTTACATTTATTCCCATTCGCTTAGGGCTGGCCCATCTCCAATCCCCGACTCCTCAGTTGATTCTGACCCTCGGTGGAACTATCGAACGGGAAACATTTACAGCTCAGTTTGCTCAGCAACATCCTAACCTTGATATTTGGGTCTCTTCTGGAGTGGCTACCTCACTTGCCCAAAAGGTCTTTAAGGAAGCAGGTATTCCTGATCAGCGAGTACATCTTGATCAGCGTGCTATCGATACGGTCACCAACTTTACCACCCTGGTTCAAGATTTCCAAACCCATGACATCCACCATGTCTATCTAATCACCTCAGACTTTCACATGCGTCGGTCAATTGCGATCGCCTTCTTTGTTTTCGGCAGTAACGGTATTGCCTTCACCCCTGTCGCCATTCCCTCCCAGAATCCTGATGAATCTTGGCTGCGAGTGGCACGGGATGTCGGGCGCTCGGTGGTCTGGATTATCACTGGTCATACTGGAGCGAGTCTTAAATATTATTTGCGAGCATGATCAGAATGAAGAATGAAGAATGAAGAATGAAGAATTTAGAATTTAGAATGAAGAATGAAGAATTTAGAATCGGGAGTCGGGAATCGGGAATCGGGAATCGGGAGATGGGGAGATGGGGAGTGAGATATTGAGAAATGCAGTAGTGGTAAACAATTCGTGATTTTAGATCCTGTTACCTTGACCAGATCGTAGGGAAACCACTACATCGTTACCACTACCTTCAAAATGACATTTAACAGCATCTCGAACCATCGTTTTCAGCTCATCTAACGTGTCTGCTTGGGTAAAAATAGACTCTCCTAAAGCTCTGGCCGTATAACCCCCTTCCGGATCTTCCTCAACCAAAAACACAACCTCGCTCATGTTCATGACTTCCCCATTGTTGTCTATATTTATTTCCCCATTGTTGTCTATATTTATTATGACATAGGGAGATGGGGAGATGGGGAGCTGGGGAGATGGGGAGATAGGGAGATGGGGAGTCAGTTCAGCGTTCCCTCTTGCCTCTTGCCTCTTGCCTTTTGCCTATTTCCGATTCCCGATTCCCGATTCCCGATTCCCGATTCCCCAAAAATCAACCCACCGCAAAATCACTATACTGACGCATAAACGGAGTATGAAAAGCTAACACAATGTCAAACTTAGGAATTCCCACATCAGTCAGCTCATTAGCCACACCATATTCCGTCCCATCATATTGAATCCAGATTTTATCATTGATAATATCAATGTGAATCAAGCAGCCATAGACGCGGCGATGCTCTTCCCAACCCACACTAATAATTTGATAGTGGTCGTTTTCTAGATCAAAGGAAGTATAGCGGTCTATATCCCCAAACGAAGGTTTTATTTTGCTGTAATCAGTCAATATTTTTTTAATCGCTTCACGATACTGATTTAATTTATCCATTGCACAATTACCTCCTGGTTAGGATCGAAGACTAACAGCTTAACTTGATACTCTTATCAGCTATCAGCTGTCAGCTGTCAGCCGTCAGCTAAAAGAAAACTACCCTAGCATGCGCCTATGCGCAATGGGAAAACGGTAGAATTAAATAGTTTGAGATTGTATAGAATTGAAATTCATTGAAAAAGCTCATTAGCTTTGTGGCAAAGGCTTTGGCCTTTGGCCACGCTGTGCGAACGATGCTGTGACTTAACCTCTTGTATTCAAAAGCTGACTGCTGACTGCTGACTGCTGACCGCTTACCTTTCGGGCACCTAAGTCGATATGCAATTGGCGATCGCGTAAATCTAACGTTAAGGGGTCGTGAGTAATTACCCAATTGTCATGGGACTTGGGCTTTTTTAACCACATCGTGAAATATATCCTTAGCAGGCATTGCTACATTTATTTTTTATAATCAAAAATCAATAGATATACTGTTACGAAAAATATTATAACTGTTCGTCAAAATCATCTGACATTTTCACTAACCCCTTAGCGCTTCCAAACTTAGGGGTTGCTTGTACTGCAATTGTTGGCACAATTCTAAAGGATTTCCCATCACTACCGAGGATGACAACCTCTTCTCCTGTTGCTGCTGCTTCAAGTAGTTCCGCGAGTTTAGCCTCAGCTTCTTTCACGTGAATTTGGTACATGATCACGGTTCCTGTCAGAGCCAACCCTTTGAGTATAGCAATTAGAAGGGAGTAGGGAATAGGGAATAGTGTCGGAAGTGTGGGGTCAGTGCAACGGTTTTATCAACAATGTGCTCAGTGCAACGGTTTTTTGATTAGGCAGCAGGGAGCTGAGGCCGTAGGCCACGCGGGGCGCGTTCGGAGCAGGGTGAAGTATCAGAACTGTAAGCCCAGTGCAACGGTTTCAAAACTGTGCGGCGCAACGGTTTTCTGATACCTATTGATAGAAAAAGGGACTTCCAAGCAAGGGGAGTGTCCCAGGTGTCGGAAGTGTGCGGTCAATGCAACGGTTTTTTTTCAACTGTGCGCTCAGTGCAACGGTTTTCTCAACTGTCGAAAGTGTTGGAAGATGGGGACTCAGCTCAGCGTTCCCTATTCCCTACTCCCTATTCCCTACTCCCTACTCCCAGCTACAATAAAGTGGACTATAGTTTAAGGTAATAAATCATGGATGCTCCTACTGCAACTAGGGAAGAGCTGTTTGTAAAATGGCAAGCACTACCACCTGTATTCCAGCAGCAGGTATTAGACTTCATTGATTTTCTGTTGGGCAAGTATGGACAGCAGCAGTCTGAAACTACTCCTCAAAAGCAGTTACGTCCATATGGACTCTGTATAGGCCAGTTCAAAGTGCCAGATGATTTTGATGCCCCGTTGCCAGATGACATTCTAGACGGGTTTGAGAACTAGTGAAAATTCTGTTAGATACGCATATTTTTCTATGGTTCATCAGTGGCGACACTATGCTATCGACAGATGTTCGAGACATCATCCGCGACCCAGATAACGAAGTCTACTTGAGTGTTGTTTCAGTTTGGGAGGCAATAGTCAAGTATCAACTGGGTAAGCTACCATTGCCAGAGCCACCAGATAAGTTTTTGCCAAACCAGCGTCAACTTCACCAAATTGCTAGTCTCGACCTTGATGAAGGTAGTGTTACTCAGTTATCAAAATTGCCCCTGCTCCATCGCGATCCCTTTGATAGGATGCTGATCAGCCAGGCTTTGGAGAAAGGTTTGACACTAGCAACTGTGGATCGAGAAATCCGCGCTTACCAACAAAACCTGCAGTTGAAAGTCCTCGACGTTAAGTAGAGGGATCATAACAAATGACCGGATTGATCCGGTCGTCTTTTTGATTGCTAACTTTTCTAAAGTATTTGATCTACCCTAGCATTTTCAGTTGAGATGTGAAACAATCAAAATGCTAGAAATTCATATGTCTAATTAAAGCATATACAAAGAGAGCACTATATTGAATAGTTGTGTCAATTTTTCCTTGACGAATGATTAATCAAGAGGGAATCGGGAATTTAGAATTTAGAATCCGGAATCGGGAATCGGGAATACGGAAGAGGCAAAAGGCATGCATGCTAGAGGCAACTTTCAACTTGACAAGCAACTAACCTACCCTACGGGAACGCCAAGGGCGAACAACCAACTAACCTTGG
>NZ_CEYLVT010000149.1:10793-12206 GCF_982860115.1 Moorena sp. | reverse complement strand
CCTTTCGGCCACGCTACGCGAACAACCTTCAACCTTCAACCTGCCAACCTTCAACCAACTAACCTTGGCCTTTCGGCCACGCTACGCGAACAACCTTCAACCTTCAACCTGCCAACCTTCAACTTTCCCAACCCCTACTCCCTACTCCCTACTCCCTACTCCCTACTCCCTAATAACGACGCCGAGAGACACTAGCTTCGCCCAACTTACGCCAAGTATGCCAGCCCACTACCCCATCTACTTTCAAACGGTTGCTGCGTTGGAATTGAGTCACACCTAGATAAGTATATCGGTCAAAATTGGCATTAAATTTAACAATAGTGTAGCCCAAGCTAATTAGGATCTGCTGCAAAAATCGCACCGCATCACCATTGTTACCAGGACTCAGCACTGGCATAGTAACAGTAGTAATTGTATCAAGGGTTAGGGATGGTGGGTTATAGGGAGGATAGGGAGGATAGGAACGTTGGGCATCAATATTAATGATTTCTTCTGAGCTTTCCATAGATGGAGCGGTTGCCATCCCTTGGTCTTGATTGTCCATAGTTTCTGGTGAATTGGTCATGGATTGGTCATCGGCCATCATGGTTTGGGCAGGATTTGGGATTGGTATTTCTGAGTTGTTTTTCATGATTTGTCCTGAAGTTGTGAATAGGTTTTGCGACTATTAAGGGAGTAGGGAGCAGGGAGTAGGGAGTAGGGTGTAGGGTGTAGGGTGTAGGGAATAGGGGAAAAGCGAATGGACCTCACGTTTTTAGTTGCGATCGCGTTTTTGATAGGGATCCTGTAGTTATAGCGTTTCTGATATCTATGAAGTACACAAGATTTTTCCCTATTGCTAGCATGCCTATTGCCTTTTGCCTAAACTCTACATATACTCAATTAAGCTCTTTGACCTTCACTTAACAATCGCTATTGTAAACTTCATAAATTGCAGGTGGTATTTCGGTAAAAGCTCCCTTTGTTTTTCTGTTGAATGACCCGTAAGTATAACAATTTTCAATCGTAAGTGAAAAATACCTCTCTAGACAGTGGATACTACTGGGAATCGGGAATTAAGAATTAAAAATTAAGAATTAAGAATTAAGAATTGAGAATTGAGAATTGAGAATCGGGAATCGGGAATCGGGAATCGGGAATCGGGGGAAGAGTATGGGCTGTGATCAGTAAAAGCGATCGCATCTAGCTGTGATCAGTAAAAGCGATCGCCTCTAGCTGTGGTCAGTAAAAGCGATCGCATCTAGCTGTGGTCGGTAAATGTGATCGCATCTAGCTGTGGTCGGTAAATGCGATCGCACATAGCTGTGATCAGTAAATGCGATCACATCTAGCTGTGGTCAGTAAATGTGATCGCCTCTAGCTGTGGTCAGTAAAAGCGATCACATCTAGCTGTGGTCGGTAAATGTGATCGCA
>NZ_CEYLVT010000149.1:0-10693 GCF_982860115.1 Moorena sp. | reverse complement strand
TCTAGCTGTGGTCGGTAAATGCGATCGCATCTAGCTGTGGTCGGTAAATGCGATCGCATCTAGCTGTGGTCGGTAAATGCGATCACATCTAGCTGTGGTCGGTAAATGCGATCACATCTAGCTATGGTCAGTAAAAGCGATCGCATCTAGCTGTGGTCAGTAAATGCGATCGCATCTAGCTCCCTACTCCCTACTCCCTACTTCTAACTTCTAACTTCTAACTTCTGACTTCTGACTCCCTACACCCTACACCCTACTCCCTACACCCTACACCCTATACCCTATTCCCTGTTCCCTCTCCCTCAAAAAATTGTTACAAAAATTTTTAAAATATGTTATAATTATGCAATTTTTATGCTATTCTATAAAAAGGAACACTCAAAAGGAGATAAGTGAAGAGCCAGCCCACAGATGTTAGAGCGTCACGGGCTGGCTCTGGGTCTCCCACTCAAAAGGAGGTAATTTTATTATGTCTTACAGTCAACGCCTATACCCCTGGGCAATCGTTCGCTTGTTACCACAGATGCAACGAGTCGTTGTCGCTCGTTTTCGCAACCGATCCAATGCGGAGGGTCATATGACAGCTCTTAAACGGCTGATGCCCGATGCTGAATTTGTGATTATTTTTGATGTTCCTAATCCCATTGGTGAAGAAGAATCTTCAGAATGAAGAATTAAGAATTAAGAATGGAGAATTAAGAATGAAGAATGGAGAATTAAGAATGGAGAATTAAGAATGGAGAATTAAGAATGGAGAATTACCAATTCGCGCATTTTCAATTCTTAATACTTAATTCAAAAAGGCTTAATTCAAAAAGTTTGTTCGCCTTTGGTGTTAGGTGAAGGGGAGGTTGTTTGTCAGAATGTAAAATTCTGGTTCTTCAGTACCTACTATGCTAAATTTATAGTTAAAAACCCCCTAAAAGCTTACTGTGTAAGGGTTATGAGGCTATTTAACAATAAATTTTTCCAATATAGCTGCCTCTTCCTCCTGCTCCGTTCGCGTAGCGTGGCCCACGGCCTCAGTCCCTGCTCCCTGCTCCCTTTGGCAAAGTGTTAATTTAGCATAACAAGTACGGAAGAGCCAAAATTCTTAATTCTTAATTCTTAATTCTTAATTCTTAATTATAAATAAACTCAAAGAATCGGATAAAATACATCATGCAGTATCAAGTTTTTGTTCAAAGTCAATCCGACGATAAGTTTGTGGCATCAGTCATTGGTATGCCAAATTTGACGGTTGAGGGCAGGACGGAGTCAGAAGCAATTTTGAAGGTAAAATCTGCCCTAGAAGCACAATTAATTAAGGGTAAATTTGTGACTATTGATGTAAATTTAGACCTTCAGCCAAATGCAACTACACCTCAGATGAGATATGCGGGAATATTTGCCAATGATCCCACATTTGATGATTTTCTGGAAAAACTAACTGTGATCCGGGAAGAATCAAATTTAGTAACCGATGAGTGATGACGATTTACATTTTAGATACGGATCACCTCAGTCTTTATGGACGGAATCACCCAGTACTTATTTCACGCCTGTTAGCCTCTCAGGTGGAATTGAGAACAACTGCTATCAATGTTGAAGAACAATTAAGGGGTCGTTTGGCTCAAGTTGGTGAAGCTAAAGATGGAATTATGCTCTCAAATGCTTATCAAAGGCTGGTAGAAACGGTGATGCTGCTGTCGGAATTTAATACCCTTCAGTATAATCAAAAATCCCGCGATACTTACCAAGCACTCAAATCGCAACGTATTCGCGTTGGCACTCAAGATTTACGCATTGGATCTATCGCCCTTGCTTACCAGGGTATTCTCTTGACAAGAAACAGGCGAGATTTTGAGAAAATACCTGGACTCACTATACAGGATTGGTCAATTTAGGGGAGGAACAGTCTTCTCTATTCCCTACTCCCTATTCTTTACTCTCTATTCCCTATTCGCTTTAGCTTATGTGTAAAGTGCCTATTCTCGAAAACGGCGATCGCTTAACTCGGGTGGAATTTGAACGACGGTACCAGGCAATGCCTGATACCAAAAAAGCAGAATTGATTGAAGGAGTAGTTTACGTGGCATCCCCCGTCAGGATCACCAAACATGCCAATCCCCATGGGAAAATTATTACCTGGCTAGGGGTCTATGAAGCCGCTACCCCCGGTGTCATGTTGGGAGACAATCCTACGGTGCGGCTGGATTTTGATAATGAGCCCCAACCGGATGCAATTCTGCGCATTGATCAACAAAAGGGTGGACAGTCCCGTATTAGTGACGATGACTATATAGAAGGAGCACCGGAGTTGATTGTCGAAATTGCGGCCAGTAGTGCTTCCTACGACCTCCATGACAAGCTACGGGCTTACCGGCGCAATGGAGTAAAGGAGTATTTAGTTTGGCTGGTGCAAGAGCAACAGTTTCGCTGGTATGAATTGGATGCAGGGGAGTATGTCCAGCAGCAGCCAGATCAGTTGGGGGTGCTGAGCAGTAATGTGTTTCCAGGATTGCAGTTGGCAGTAGGGGCGTTACTAGCTTGGCAAATGCAACGGGTATTGTCAGTGCTTCAGGAGGGGATAGACTCAAAGGCACATCAAGACTTTGTGGCTCGATTAGCCCAGTAGCTAATACTCCGAAGATGGCTATTGCGTTCGCGTAGCGTGGCCGTAGGCCAATCGCAAACAGCAACAAACCCACTGCTGGGACCCGAGGTGACTGACCCAAGTGCTACCCTCAAACTATCAGGTTCAACAGAAGATCATGTACCAAACTGACCCACCGCTTTCTCCCAGCGAAACCATGCCCACGATGTATGACCTACCTAGTGAAGACCCAGAGGAGCCTGGTTTGCCTGACGAATTTCACGACTTTCAACCCCAGCTATTGCGGGAAACCTGCCAACCTCCCAACTATCCCAGGGAGAAGATGTTCATTGGTACAGACCTAAATTTATATTACGATAGTCATCATTTGTTGTGGCACAAACGACCAGATTGGTTTCTGGTATTGGGTGTCACTCCTGCTCAACAACAACAAGATCTGCGCTGGAGTTATGTGGTTTGGCAGGAAGGAAGAGCGCCATTTTTGGTAGTGGAACTCCTATCACCAGGTACCGAAGCCGAAGATTTAGGACAAACCCTAAGGTCTGCCAACAAGCCACCCACCAAATGGCAAGCCTATGAACAATATATGCGGATTCCTTACTATGTGGTTTTTGACCGTTATGAAAACCAGTTGCGAGTGTTTCAATTAATGCCCACCCAGTATCAGGAAGCAGAGCTTTCTGAGCCCAAATTTTGGATTCCAGAACTGGAATTAGGGTTAGGAGTATGGCAGGGGAAATATCAAGAAACAGAAGGGTTGTGGCTGCGTTGGTATGATCGGGCCGGTAATTGGATTGAGACTTCAGCAGAACGGGCAGAAAAAGAACGCCAACGGGCAGAAAAAGAATCCCAACGGGCAGAACAGGAATCCCAACGGGCAAAACGATTAGCAGAAAAATTGCGTACCCTTGGCATCAATCCCGATGATTTATAAGGGGGGTGATCCGACTTTCCTGCTTCCTACTCCCGACTCCCGACTCCCGATTCCCTATTCCCTACTCCCATTAACTTAGGACATGGAAGAATTAACATTATTACGTCAACTCATTGAAGAAAAAAACTATCATAAAGCCTTAGAAATTGTTGATGAACTAGAAGAAATGTCAAGGGAGGATAAATTAAATAAAATTTATAGCTATGCAGTAATATTATTATTACATTTAATCAAACAAGACGTAGAAAAACGCACTACCCGCTCTTGGGAATTTTCGATTTATAATTCTAGCAAAAATATTAAACGAGTGAACAAACGGAGAAAATCAGGAGGATATTATGCCAATCAAGAGGAATTATTAGAAATTTTAACCGATGCCTTTGAGACAGCCCTAAAAAAAGCAGCATTAGAAGCCTTAGAAGGCAGATATACAGATAGTGAACTCAAAGAAAACATTGACGAAGAGCAAATTAAAGAGAAAGCTCTAGGTTTAATTTCTTAAGAAGAGGGAGCAGGGAGCAGGGAGCAGGGAGTGTGGGGAGATGGGGAGATGGGGAGATGGGGAGATGGGGAGTCAAATTAGTTTTCCCTATTGCCTATTGCCTATTGCCTATTGCCTATTGCCTATTGCCTATTCCCTCTTACCACTGTTATCAAAAACTCCGCCAAGGTCACCCCATCGACCCCCAACTCACTCCGCTCCTGAGCCGCTAAAATTCCCGCTTGGGCATGCCACCAGGCTGCCGTTGCCACTATTGCCTCCAAAGGATGCTCAGACAGAACTGGCTGAGCCAATAAGCCTCCCACTAGTCCCGTGAGCACATCGCCACTGCCTCCTCGGGCTAGAGCTGGTGTACTTTCAGGAATCAGCCACACCGAGCCCATAGGATTTGTGATCGCACTCCTAGCTCCTTTTAACAACACCACAGACCGACTGAGTTGGGATGCCTTCTGCACCGCCTGAATTCGATCCGGTAACAGTTCTGCGGAATCAGGAAATAAACGTCGGAACTCTCCAACATGAGGCGTTAACACTGTCTGGTCTGGACGCTTCAACAACGTGGGAATAGTGATCAGGTCAGCCAGGATATTTAAACCATCCGCATCCAACACCATTGGGCATTGAGCAGCTAAAACCCCTTGCACCATATCCTTAGCATCCTTTGTTAAACCAGGACCACATGCGATCGCATTATAAGTCTGATTTGAAGTCTGATAGCTACCAGAGGGTTGGTGTAACTTCTCTAACACTAACTCAGGCAACAATGCAATAGCACCCGCCGTCGTTTCTGGGCAACCAATTACCACTGCTTCTGGCAAGTGACTCACCACTAGCAGTTTTATAGACTCCGGTACTGCCATCGAAAGCATCCCCACCCCACTAGCACGAGCCCCTAATCCCGCCAAAATTGCTGCCCCTGAATACTGTCTAGAGCCACAAATCAGCAACAGATGTCCCTGTTGGTACTTATGAGTTACCTTAGGGCGAGGTAAAGGCAAAAACTGTTTTACAACAGTTTTGGTAACTCTGAGCAAATCTGGTGGCTCACCTAAAATTGACCAAATATCCTTGAGGGGAATACCAAAATCAATTAACTCAGCTTCACCAATATAATCCAACCCTTGGTCTTGGAGAAACGCCAACTTCCACAAGCCTAAGCACAAAGTCCGGGTAGCCCGAACCGCCATGCCCAAAACTTCCCCAGTATCAGTATGTAATCCCGAAGGTAAATCAATACTCACCACCGGTTGTGACCATTGGTTCAACAGCTCAACCGCCTCAGCGATACTACCAGAAAGCGATCGCGTCAGTCCAAATCCGAACAAACCATCAATAATCAGGTCACACTCATACAGCGGTTCAATCTCTTCATAAAAAGGAATCCCCAAGCTAACCGCATACTGAGCATGGTAGTTAGTCAATTCCTTCAGTTTAGAAAAAGGACGGTAAATGTGGATCTCATACCCCTGTAAATAAAGTTCACGAGCAACAACTAACCCATCGCCCCCATTATGACCAGGACCAACTAACACACCCACTCGCCTATTCTCAGCCCAGGGATAAAGGGCTTGAATATAGCGAGTAATCAATCCTGCCACCTTTTCCATCAAAGCTGCTACAGGCATCCCCGCCTCAAAGATGCGCCCTTCAATCTCACGCATCTGCTCAGCAGTTACCACCACTTGTTCAATTAGTTGTCGCCGATTCTCAGATTGCATCAATTGTTAATTGGGTAATGTAGAATTTAGAATTTAGAATTTAGAATTTAGAATTCTGCCTTTTGCCTTTTGCCTTCTTCATTCTTAATTCTGCCTTCTTCATTCTTAATTCTTAATTCTTAATTCTGCATTCTTAATTCTTAATTCTGCATTCTTAATTCTTAATTCTGCCCCTACCGACTAAAATACACCCGTGCATCCCAACCAGCAGAGCGCAAACGATTACTCCAGCGTTCTGCCTCCCCCCGCTTTTTAAACGGACCAACAGCAACATGTTTACCTCTGGGGGCATCTCGTTGGCTCACTAAATCCTGGGCAATCCCAATTTTAACCAATTCCGTTACCATCTCTGGTAACCTCTGAGCATTGCCAGGAATAGCCACAAAATAGCTCCTACCCATGGATTCTCTTGAATCCTCTGGATTAGAAACAGAAGTGACAGCACCACGATTCGCCAAATCTAATCCTGTTTCTGGATACACCAAACGGGAGCCATAGGTGATCGAGCCATCGGATGAAAAAGTTGGTATGTTCCTCAGATTTGTGGCACCACCATCAAATGCTTGTTGTTCAATGGTTGTGATTCGGGCTGGAATTCCCAAAGCTTCCAAAGCCTGCAGACGGGACTGAGCATTGTAGCGATCCATAAATGTCCCTGCTTGAATCACCCCCTCTCCCTCGCGCACAAACGCTTGTGGTTCAATGTCTTGTACTTGGGATAACAACCAATAACTATCACCGACCACATCAACCCGATAGAGATTAGCGATGGGTCTTGATGGATTAGTTATTGATGGATTAGTTATTGATGGATTAGTGTCGTTAACGTTTAACTCAGGTGGATTAAGTCTATTCCTTGACCGATTAGGTGAGGCGGTCGGCAAAAATAAAGGGGGAGTGTTAACCGATGGTAGAGAAGATGGCGTCATAGTTGGTAGAGGCTCCCCAAAAAATCTCGGTTCTGGTGAAGTTTGGGCAGTAGCTGGCCTCAGACCCGTCATAACTGTTTGCCCAGTCAGTAGCAACAGTAGCCAACCAGTTACCTTAATCAGTGTTTTAGGATTTCTCAATTGGTCAGACACTCTGATCATAATCGGTCTTGCTCTCTATTGACACTCCCCGTCCTATAAGAACGGGGATTCTTTAATCAACGACTCAACTTGCTCAATCAGGTCGGGACCAGATTGAGTAGAGGCCGAATCTCCTAAAGCGTTTAGATAATGGATCTAGGTTTCGGTGTGCCCCACCGTACCTTTGTTTTTTATAAATAGATAGATACTTTTTTAACCTAACTTTTTTCATAGACGTTTAAGTCGTTAGACCAAATTACGCAATATGTATCTCGTACATATTTTTTACGTTGCCTACTTATTGATTAGATAGTATTTATCTAGCTTTTTACTTTATTGTTTATATTAATAAACTAACACGCTCTGTGAAAACTGTCAAGTTTTAGCTTAAAAAGAAAGCCGTCCTATAAGGACGGGGCGCGATTACCCAATTTTTTCGGTAAGATAAATAGGCTATATCAATATCAATGTACCCGTCAACCCTCAACAAATGAATAAAATCCTGTCAAAATGGGTAATCTTACCGCTGATAATTCTCTGCATTATAGCCTGTCAAAGCAGTAACCTAGATGGAGTAACCACCGTCACTCTCGGTGGTTGGCAAAGCAGCCCTACTGAAAAACAATTACTAGAGCAAGTACTAAAAGAATTTGAAGCTAAACATCCCAAGGTAAAGGTTAAGCTTGAAGTCATCACTGGTCAATACATGGATGTGATCAAAACTCGATTAATTGGTGATGCTGCTCCAGATGTCTTTTATTTAGATGCCTATGAAGCCCCATTACTAATGAGTCATGATGTTTTGGAGCCTTTGGATGACTACATTAAGCGCACTGATAATTTTGATGTAGGTGACTTTGAACCCTCTCTGTTTAAAGCATTCCAATATAATGGCATAATCTACGGATTGCCAAAAGATTTTTCCACCCTTGCCCTTTTTTATAATAAGCAATTATTCAAAAAAGCTAATTTAACTCAACCACCCCAAACTTGGGAAGAATTACGGGACTATTCCCAAAAACTAAGCATTGATAATAATCGCGATGGTAGGAATGAACGCTATGGTTTAGGAATTAATCAGGAACTGGCTCGTCTCTATTTTTTAATTAAAGCCTTTGGCGGTAAGTTAGTGGACAAAAACGGTTACGCTACCTTTGCCACTCCTGACACTTTTAAAAGTCTTCAAACTGTCATTGACCTATACAGAAACTACCAGTCTGCTGCCTTACCCTCAGACATTGGCGCTAGTTCTGGTAGCGAAATGTTTGGTCAAGGTAAAACCGCAATGGTAATCGAAGGTAGCTGGGCTA
The DNA here is from genome assembly GCF_982860115.1 of Moorena sp. NCBI lineage: Bacteria > Bacillati > Cyanobacteriota > Cyanophyceae > Coleofasciculales > Coleofasciculaceae > Moorena > Moorena sp. Next base: position 2,563 of record NZ_CEYLVT010000149.1, on the reverse strand, counting down.
TTCCTTATCTCAAAGACACATTTCCTAAAATTAAATTTGCCACCGCTGAAGTTCCCTCCTTAGGTAGTAAAAAAGGAACAATGGCATATACCGTTGCTTATGTTATGAATAAACAAGCTCAACATAAAGAAGCAGCTTGGGAACTCATTTCCTATCTAACCGGCAAAGAAGGAATGAAAGCGTGGGGAAAAGCCGGACTAGTACTACCTTCTCGGGTCTCTGTGTTATCGGAACTAGGCTATAAAAACAATCCCCTCTATGCTCCTTTTATTAAAGGAGCCGCCTATGCAACCATTTGGCAAGCTGGGGAAACTTTGCCAACCATTCAAACCCATTTTGATAATCAATTTCTGAGTACCTTACTGGGTGAGCAATCCTTAGAAACTGCTATGAAGAAAGCCCAAGAAGCAGCTAATGAAGAGATTCGATCAGGTGATTATTAACTAGTTTTAGGGAGTCGGGAGTCGGGAGTCGGGAGTGTGGGAGGTCTGGGGAGATGGGGAGATGGGGAGATGAAGATTTAGATCAGCAATTGGTGTAGTTTTTATTAAATTCTACAACCCAATGTTGATTTGTAATCACATCAAAAAATCATCGTTTGGTTTCGTAATCTTTCCTGATCTCTGCTTCTTCCGATTCCCGATTCCCGATTCCCGATTCCCGATTCCCTAACTTATAATAAATCCTCAGTGCCCCATCCTGGTCCTTTCTGTGCGGCTCTGATCACAAATGCCGCTAATTTCTCGATTTGCTCCTGTGGTATCCAACTCTCTTCGACTTCGCGGCACGAGAAGCTTTCCTCGGTACCATCATAGGTCATCGGTTGCCTCATAAAAGCAATTAAAGCATTGAGATTATCCCGAGGTGGTGTTGCCTTAGCTAGCCTCTCCAGAGATAGAGACACAGTGGGATCAATGAGATTAGCTCCTCCCACATGACACCTCTGGCAATTTTCGGAAAATAATTGTTTACCAACAGACAAGTCTTCGCCGTCAAACAGCTTAGTCTCTCCCTTGCCATCTACAGCAATCGCTACAGGTTCTGCCACGTCTAGGTAGCGCCTGACATATTGGTTAACCGGAACCTGGGCTGGTGAACTAACCGTGCATGTCTCTAGGCAGAACACCAGAACCACTAGCAGCAAATAACGGATTGATACGAATAGACCTCTTGCCAAAGTAGTTTTTTGATACTGTTCCCGTGAATTGTTGTCCACTGTTCCCGACTTCTGAAAGAAGTCTAATAATCTACGGAGCATTGACTATTTAAGGTGATATGTACTGATTGAGCAACAGGGCAGCGGCTTCTTCTATTAGCGAATAAGGTCTAGTGAAAGAAGCTAGGGTTATTGATTTTGGTTAACCCCTAACTCCTAACCCCTAACCCCTAACTGCCAAAAGAAGAAGCCTCTGCCCTTGCTGCTTAAACAAGCATAAAGCCTTTCGCTTCGTGCTTCCTAACCTCTGTACAAACAACAATTAGTTACAGACTTTACCACAACCCCAGGTGTCAGGTCTCTGGTTGATCTCATAGAGAATATAACCAGCCATATTACGGAGGTCATCTTGGGAGACGTTCCTCATATAGACAAAAACATCAGCACTCTTAGTGCTTGGATGAAATTCAGGAATCTCTATTTCCCCGTCGTAGGTGGTAGGATTGTTCATATAGTCTATGATACCATCCAGGTTATCACGGGGTGGCGTTGCGAAGGCTAAGTCCTCAGCACCAAGAGTAACGTTAGGGTCAGTTTTAGTGTAACCCCCTTTGTGACATTGAGAACATACAGTGTTAAACAGGCGTAAGCCTTTAACAATCTCTTTGTTACTCATCACCACCGTGTCACCTGCTTCATTGGAAGGTACGGTGCGGAGCTCTTTAGACAGGTCAAGGGCTGCTGAACTGCCCACTGCAATGTGAAAGGCAAAGAATAGGGTTGCCGTGATCAGCAATATAAATCGCTTCATTTTTGATTCTCCTCTAATAAAAATGTGGCTCATATGGGATTTTTTCATGCACAGCATTAACTGATTCCCTGCACATTCTCTCGCTGAGGGGGATCTGAGTCAACCAATCACGGCTATCTAACTCAGGTATTACCGATTACCAATTAGCCATTACCCTTTGTTTGAGACAAAATCTTTAATATAACAGCCTTCGCATCTTCTAGAGGCAGATGGGTGTCTTGATTTTTGTAAGCAATGCCCAACTGCTGGCATAGATCGAATACCTCTTCTACCCGAAGGTCATACTCGGCGGCAATTTCCACAATTGATAGGTCTGCAAAGCCCATAATAATTAAACCCGATAATAACTAAGGAACAGGGGGAGTGTGGGAGTTGTGGGGGCAATAGGCATGCTAGCAAGAGGCAACAGGCAACAGGCAACAGGCAACAGGCAACAGGCAACAGGCAACAGGCAATAGGGAATATTATCAAACCATCTGACTCCCCATCTCCCCATCTCCCCATCTTCCCCTCCTGGGAGGGGTTAGGGGTGGGTTACCATCTCCCTACTCCCTACTCCCTACTCCCTACTCCCTACTCCCTACTCCCTACTCCCT
>NZ_CEYLVT010000148.1:0-18454 GCF_982860115.1 Moorena sp. | reverse complement strand
GTGGGGAAAATAAAAGCGATGCAGCTTCGGAACAGGGGGTTTCCCCCACTCGCGCTTTGCATGGCTGACAGGGAATTTGGAGTGAGTCGGTGGGATAACAATCGGTCCGAGACCTGATTTAACCGTCCCGTCGCAACTCCGCCAGCTCCTGATCTTCCCCTACACCCATCACCCCACACCCCACACCCCGTAAAGCTTTTAAGGCTGTTTGTCACCCCGTCAGAGCCTGTAGGGTGGGCAAAAACAGTTGGGTTCAAATGAGTATTAACGATTAAATTACTTTGCCCACCCTACTTTAAACTAAACAAACGTAGTATCACCTAGTGGCAAGTCCACAACAGATTAGAGTGTGGCCAGAAAAGCTCAAAACCCCACCAAATAAGTGACAAATTTTTTTTGATTAGTCTTTGATCAGCGGACAAAAGATTGTATAGCCCCATGGTTAAGCATGAGGGCAACTTTTCCAACCATACTGACCATTTTTGGCTGTTTGTCAAGTTAAAATTTGCAATTAGGCAATTAACCCAATTAACAATTAACAATTAACAATTAACCAAATGCGCTCAATCCTAAGCTCAGCATTTGTAAGCCCTGGCTAATTGGGAGCGATGCATCCAGGTTGACCGGCTTCGCTGCTACTGCTGTCTCAATGGCTTTGGACTGAATGGGTTTGGAAAAGAAGATGTTTGGAAAAGAATATTTTTGAAAAAGCCTTATCTATTGGCCACTATTTTCCAGTTTATCGGTGTTAGTTGGAGGGTGGTATTCCCCCTCTTTTTAACGTGACGGTATCACCGAATTCTTCAAGTGGCGACTTATCTGAAAGCTGTGGAATCCCTTGACAAGTGTTGATTCCGAGCACCCTGAGTTTAATTTGGTAAAACATACCTAAACAGATTTCCTGAATCTATAGGTTTCCTGAGTCTATAGTTAATTGTGCTGTAATCAAAATCTAAAGAATACAGCAGCAATTTTCAATGTAGCTAAACAATTAGTTTGATTAGCTCGATGCACTAGAAGTTAGTATAAACCAACTAACCTGAATAGAATATTAACAATTGTTAAAAGTTACCCCAAGTCGTGGCAGATCAGCTGAGTTGAAGATAAGCAGGACTTCCGCAGTAAATCTATATAAAATCTCTATAAAATTGATAGGGCTACGGGCAGCCCTATAGTTCATTAATCGCATCAGCATAAGCCATTGCTGCTGTTTCCCACTTGGGCAAATTACTACTAATTTCAGCTAATTGTTTTTCTTTCAAACCACCCATTACCTTCTCGGCTGCCTCCCTAGGCTGATCAGGATCAACGGTAATGATGGCAGACCCCCCTGCTTCTAAACCGGCTTGATTCCCTTGAGAGACGACGACGAAGCGACCAAATGATGCGGCTTCGGCAATGGGTAGTCCAAATCCCTCCCGGTCAGACAGAAACACTACCGCTGTTGCCTCTCGATACCATTGAGCCAGAATGCGATCGCTTATGTGGCCATGATACTGAACCCAAGGCAAGCTCTCAATTGACTTGAGGAACGCTTCACCGCTAGCTTGGGTGGAAGTATTCATCCCTCCCACTAAATGCAATTCCCAAGGTTCACCACTGAGCTCTCTGAGTTGAGTGGTTAATGCCACAGCTTCCGGTAAACGCTTGGCAGCTGGGTCGATGCGACCTACGGATAACAAGAATGGTCCGGTGGGAGCAGGAATTGAGACGGTCGGTAACTTAGCTAGGGCTGAGTCTACTCCATTGGGAATAGTTTTCAGCTTCTGTTGAAGCCTTGGGTTAGGACGAAAGTGTCGCAGGTCATTCTCGGTAGCTTTGCTGACCACGATAATCTGCTGGGCAAAACGAATCGAGGCATCCAGGTAAATTAGCGATCGCAAAGCCGTTTTTATGCGATCGCCATACTTATTAGCCGCTTTCCATTCATTGACATCATGAAGCACTGCAATAGTAGGTGGATGCCACGGCAGAACGATCGGGTTAGATAGCCAGACTAGAGCCTCTATTCCTTCTTGAGCACAATACCCACTCAAGCGAGTAGCCACCCAACCATACCGCTTTGCTGGGGAGTAATCCAGCGGTGGTAGGATATTAACACTATCTGCCAACTCCTGTAGGGTAGGAGTATTCTCAAACGCATTAGGAGAAGCCAAGATTTTCACCTTAGTGCCTCGGCTGATCAGTTCCTCAACTAGAGGTGGTAGTAATCGATTGAGATACTGCCCAATTCCTAAGCGAGGACCAAGATAATGGGCAATTAAAGCAACAGACATAGCTTATAGCACCGGAAACAGAGAACAGGGAATCGGGAATCGGGAATCGGGAATCGGGAATCGGGAATCGGGAGTAGGGAGTAGGGAATCGGGAACAGGCAAAAAATCCGTGTGTGTACTCCACTAATATGAAAACCGCTGTAGCTTAGATGTAGGCATAATTTCTAACTTAGTTACAATACCACTAAATAAAATCATAAAGGAACAGGCATTTAGAAAATTTTCCACTCCCGACTCCCGACTCCCGACTCCCTAATCCCTACAATGAACAAAATAATTGCCTGGTATCGATGGGCGATGCAAACAGGGCAGCTACCATTTGCGATAATTTTAACCCTCACCATCTACCAACCCTTTGAAGACTTTGTTCTCAACTGGCTGCCCTTACCCTCACCGTTAATTTCATTAATACGTTTTGTTCCAGAAATCACCCTTTACGTCCTAATGGTAAGGGTAATTTATCTGCGGCTATCCTCTGGTAAAGGTATACGAAAAACCCCCCTAGATATTTTAATTATTGCATTTTTTATTGGTAGCATGATTTCCATTGTGGTTAACCATGCTGGAATTGCAGGGAGCATCAAAAACTTACGCACTAACTTTCGATATATCTCAGTTTACTATACTGTCGTTAATATTGACATTTCTATCGAACAGCTTTCCCTATTATTAAAAAGTATTAGACTAGCCAGTTTAATCCAGGCAGGTATAGCCTCCATCCAATACTTCTTACCGGCCAGCATCACTCAGAAACTCTTCACCAGGCAAGTCATACACTCGGCCACAATGGCTGCCAAAAATGCCAGCATTGGCACCTTTGGCGACAGTGCCATCCTTTCAGGATTCCTGATGTTAGCAATTTCAGTATTTATTAGCCATGTCTACACCAACTCTAGTCATCTTATTCCCACCTTCAAAGACTCCGTTAGTATTTTAGTGCTATATTTCGCTAACTTTGCTTCCAAAAAGCGAGCTGCACTGATGATATCGCTACTAATTCCTATTCTAGTCTTAGTTCATCTCAACAGGAAAAGAGATACTGCTCTCATCCTCTGGTTTGCTACAGCACTTTTGATAACTGTAGTATTGGTTTCTCCATTATTGAATCTTCAAACATCAGCTGCTTCAGTCTCTGAAGACGGTGAAATCCCTGATCTAACTTCCTATTTCTTCTCTATTTTTTCTCCAGATTACTGGCAACACAACTTAGAAGCTCAGCGGGGTTGGGCAGCCAAGACTATTGTTAATGGTTTAATGAATTCAGGAGGCTGGTTTGGCTTTGGTCCAGAGCCTGGTGCCTTACAAAGAGGAATAGAAAATTCCGTGATTCTCTCCCCAGATGAACAACGGCATTTATCCTGGCATGTGGAACTCCTGGAAGATGCCTACTGGTTTGCCTTCCTCGGATATTTTGGAATTGTTGGTTTGGGGATTTTTTGGCTAATCTTGCTACGGCTTTACCAAACGTCTCAATCTCTGATTAAATCCTCTTCATCCCTGGAATACAAATCCCTTGGGGTGATGCTTTGTACGATAATTATTGTTTCTTTCTTTTACACCTTTGTGGAACGGACATTTAAACTACGACCCTTTAGTTTTTATTTTTGGTTACTGGCTGGATTAGTAGTTAATTCCTGGTCTGTTCAACAAGAGAATAGGAAGTAGGGAGTAGGGAGTAGGGAATAGGGAGTAGGGAATCGGGAATCGGGAATCGGGAATCGGGAATCGGGAACTTCGGATCAATATCAAAGAAAGACAAGGATTTTTTTGCTATGGTGAATCCTTACTGCTGATATACTACTTATCATAACTGTTAGCAATTCCATTATCACCCCATCACCCCATCACCCCATCATGATTGATCATCAACCGAGAGTGGAACAGATATTTGTAGTGGGAAACTCCCGTAGTGGAACTACTCTGATGGGTCTAATCTTGGGATTAAATTCGGAGGTTTTCACCTTTGAGGAACTCCATTTTTTTGGGCAGTTATGGTCCGAGCAGCATCGGGACTCTTACCTAACTCAGGCAGAAGCAGAACAGCTAGCCGCTCGCCTCCTATCAATTCAGCATAGTGATGTTTTGCGTCCAGGAGATCCCAGTGACTTTAGTGAAGAAGCCAAAGTAATTATTTCCCAGCTTGCAGAGGAAAAGCTAACCTCTGGGGATGTCTTTAAGGTATTTCTGGGATACAAAGCTGCCAAAAACGGTAAGAAGATTCCTTGTGAGCAAACTCCGCGCAATGTTTTATACATGGCTGAAATCCTGGAACTTTATCCCGAAAGCCGGATTATTAATATGGTTCGTGACCCCCGAGATGTACTGCTGTCACAAAAATATAAGTGGCGAATCAAATTCCTGGGTGCCAAGAATATTCCCTATCGAGAAGTCTTCCGGTCTTGGTGCAATTATCATCCCTTTACCATCTCAAAACTTTGGAATGCCTCGATTAACGCTGCTGAAAAATTTGCCAATCATCCCCGATGTCGTACGGTGAGATTTGAAGATTTGGTAACAAATCCAGAGCAGACCGTGGCAGAAATTTGCCAGTTTATAGGTCTGGAGTTCCAATCACAAATGTTGGATGTTCCTCAAAATGAGGGCGGTGTCTCATCCCATAAGCAAATCACACCAAAACGTCGGGGGATTGACCCCAATACCACGGGAAAATGGCGGCGTGGGGGACTTTCTGTGACAGAGATTCATATTTGCCAGCAAGTAACCTATACTAACATGCTCAACCATGGTTACTCCTATGCTTCCATTAAGCCCAACCCCTTGATGTTAGCATTAAGCTGGGCATTTTTACCGGTAAAATTGACCCTAGCCTTGTTAATGAATCTTCACCGAACCCGAAACATTGTTGAAGCGATTCGCAGACGCTTGTAAATAGACCTCTTGCATAAGTCTCATAAACCGTCGGTGTTGACAAGGCAAAAGGCAAAAGGCAAAAGGCAAAAGGCATAGATTTTGTTGGTCATGGTGATACCTCTAAGATATGTTTAATACCTTTAATAAAGACTTGAAAACTATGGGATGTATTATCAGTTAAAGATAAATGGGGTGCAATTTTTTTAGAATGAATTCCTGGATAGTATTCCTTAACCAAACGTTTAAGCTCTTGTTTGGCAGAATTAAGCTGATCGGGGTTACGGTATTTCTGTTTACTTTGTTGTTTACTGAGGCTATCAGGTTTCATGTGATAGGCTTTTTCGACTGCGGCTAAGTTTCCTAAGAACCAGGATTCTAATTCATGGCAGATGATCCGAATCATCACATTATTGGATTTTCCGGCAGTTTTACAAATTTCTAATAGTTCGGATTTTAGTTTTTTGCAATCATGGGAGTCTTGGTCATGGACGATCATGAATCTAGTGTCAGGACTATATTGAAAGGGTTTAATTTTCGTGGGAATAGATTTCCATAAGTGCTGTTTGCCTTGGTGGGGGATACAAAGATAGGTGATTTTATCGGGGATAATTTTCGGTAGGAGTTGATCTAAAACGTTTTTCATGGAGCGTTCTTCTAGCAGAAAAATCAGGTCATAACTCATTAGGGGGCAACTCCTTCAAACCAGCCTTGACTCCAGAGATAGCCAGGTAAGTCTCCAGCTTGGACTAGATTGACAAGAGTTGGGTCATCTTCAGCCCTTGAGAATTTAGTGATCCCATGTTCTTTGGTCAGCCAAAAGATGCTCTCCAGGGGAACGGCATTTAAAAAGTCAGGGGAGTGGGTAGAGACAAAGACCTGGCCACCACGATGGGCATAACTGGCAAATTCTTCCGCGAGTTCATGTAAAAGGCTGGGGTAAAGTTGGTTTTCGGGTTCTTCGACACAGAGTAGGGGGTGAGGCTTAGGATCGAAGAGCAATATTAAATAGGCAAACATTTTCATGGTGCCATCGGAAACATAGCGATCGATAAAGGGGTCTTTAAAAGCTTGATCTTGAAATTTTAGGATTAGTCTGCCGTCTTCAGTATTTTTGGCTTCTACTTTGGAAATGCCGGGGACTCGTTGTTGCATTCGCTGGAGAATTTCCTCGAATATTTCGGGATGTTCTTGATAGATGTATTGGGCTACTAATGCCATATTATCTCCTGTGGGGGAGAGGTGTTCAGCATAGAGTGCGTCTTTGCTGCCTCTAGCTTCATTGATATGAAAGTCGGAAACATGCCAGTTTTCGATCAGGGAACGAAAGGCACTGGCGGCTTTGAAGCGTTGGAATTGTCCTAAGCCTTTTATGGCTAAAATGTCGCTGGAATCAAGTTCTTGTTTTTCCCGTTCTAGTTTTGTTTCAGGTTGGTCAAACTCTTCTTCGTTAATGATAGCGTCTCCTTTTCCTTTTTTAAAGTCTAGGAAATGAAAAGGTTTACCTTCTTTCCCACGTTTATAACGCAGAATTTCTCGTTTTATGAACGGTCGTCTATTCTCTTGTCCAATTTTAATAATATAGGTAACCAGGCGCTGAGTTCCAAGAATTTTCATACGGAACTGAAGTTCTATTTCGATATCTTCTTGCTCTTTACCTCGGGTGATAACTTCATTGAAACCGCCACGAACTTGGAGAGCTTGACGAATATTATTTTTGAGGGCATCGTGGATAAAGCCAAATATGTCAAAAAGGGTTGATTTACCGGTACCATTTGCACCAACGACAACAAAAAATGCGGGAATTTTTTCTATTTTCAGGTTTTCAAAGACACGATAGTTTTTGATTGTGATAGAAATAATTTTCATATTCTATGATTTACCTAAACAAAGATTTAAGGAGCATCCATCCCCAACTCATCATAAAACCTCCTCGATCGTGGCATCAATTTCTACCAAATTTCGATCCACTTGCTTCAACTCCGCCGCCACCACCCCTAGATTAATCTCCGCTCACTGTTGCCAAGTCTGCGATACAGCCATTACAGCCCAATCAGGTTATCAAGGCTAGGTCTTTTTTGTTAGCACTGACCTACCGTTGGATATGTCTATCACGACTTACGCAAAGCCCCCTAAATCCCCCAATTATGGGGGACTTTGACATCATTACCCCCCAAAATTGGGGGGCAGGGGGGCAAAACGAACTAACTTCGTAAGTCCTATCTATGGTGCTTCAGGATCGTCTATCCTGTGATCGGAGGGGAGCATGTTACCTAAATTACAAGGGTAACATGCTCCCTAGTAAGACGCCTAAGTCTGTTAAAATGTTACTAATTCTCAGCTGAATTAATCAGGGAAAAAGATTATGAATATCCTGATTTCTGCTTATGGCTGTTCCCCAGTAAGAGGGTCTGAATATGGTATAGGTTGGAATGTCATAAAACAAATAGCTAAGAACCATAGCCATAAGTGTTGGGTGCTCACTAACATAACTGATCAATCTCAGATTGAACAGGAATTGGCTAATTCACCTTTAGACAATGTTACTTTTATCTTTGTAGCAATGTCTGAAGGGTCTCGTAATTCAGGATTGTCTCATTATTTGTACTATATCGCCTGGCAGATTAGAGCATTTTTTGTGGCCAAAAAACTCCAGGACGAAATTGGCTTTGATTTGGTTCACCATGTCACCTATCAAAATTCCTGGTTGCCGACATGGATAGGCTGGCTAGGTGTGCCCTTGATTTGGAATGGTGGAGCTAAAGATAAAATTCCTTCGGTACTTTTGAAGACATTATCCCTACAATCGGCCATGATGGAACGGATTCGGATGGTGTCGATGAATGTCCTAGGTGGCTTTACCCAGTGGTCTGTTGCTTCTCGCGCTAAATTAATTCTATCTCGGGAAGCGAGCCAATGGTCAGACAATTTACCAGTTAAAGCTTTTCCTCCCTTTGGTCTTAATCAAAAGGATATTGAGAGATTAGGTCAACTGCCCCAGCGCCAAGACGAACCCTTTCGAGTGGTCAGTATTGGGAGATTTTTGGGTTGGAAAGGGTTTGCATTGGGCATCCGTGCCTTTGCCCAGTTCCATCGTGAACACCCCACTAGTGAATACTGGCTGATTGGTGATGGTCCTGAAAAGGAGGGGCTAGAGAAATTAGCTAAAGAGCTTGGATGCGGTGATGCTGTACGTTTTTGGGGGAAGCTTTCCCGTGATCAGGTGCTACAACGGATGGCAGAGGTGGACGTGTTAATGCATCCGAGCTTCCATGATCATTGGCCGACGGTGGTGTTGGAAGCAATGGCGTCTGGTAGACCTGTGGTTTGTCTCGATATTGGTGGACCCTCGTTGATGGTTCAAGAAGACTGGGGAATTAAAGTGCCTGTGGATAACCTATCCCAAGTGATCAATGATTTAGATCAAGCACTGTTGCAGTTAGCAACTAATGGGGAAAAACGTATATCTATGGGACTAAAAGGACGAGTGATAGTCTCAGAGAATTGGTCATGGGAGATAATCGGTGAACAAATGTTGAATCTATATCAGGAAGTCATTAATTCTTAAGCATTGAGCTATCAGCTATCAGCTATCAGCTATCAGCTATCAGCTATCAGCTATCAGCTATCAGCTACGCGAACAGTTCTGTAGGGTGCGTTAGGGACGGACTAGCCTTGATTGTCGCGGTAGCCAGTATTGGAAAAGTCCGTCCCGTAACGCACCACCGCGTCAAACTTAACAATTAATTAACCACTAACTAACAATTACCTGATCTATAGAAGCCCTAATCTTTTGAGCTAGTAGCTCTACATGGGGGTCTTTGAGAAAACTCCCTGGTTGGTCATCTAAGTGCTTACCAGAGATTTCCTGGATTTCCAGCTCTCCAGTAACTAACTCTATCCAGCCTTTTTGGAGTTCTGGAGATTGGGCAATCCGCTCATTGGTCAAGAACATTGTTACTGGGTTTGGATAGTAGCGTTTGGCCACATAATTTTTTGACGCGAAGGTGTTAGCTTCTTGGACTTTGATGATTTGGAGAGATTGCGGTAAGGAAATCCCAAAGGACTGATATAATTTAGAAACAACCTTTAGGAATTGCTGCTTGAGTACGTCTTGAAAACCTCTATGAATCAATCGCTGAAACAGTCCCTTTAATCGGTCACTATAGCTACGTTGATAGGGAACTTGGTTTTCATTTGTGGAGAATTCAACAGGGCTAGGTTCAAGCAGAGCTAGCAGAGCGACTGTCTCACCGTCTAAGCGGAGCAGCTGAGCAATCTCCAGAGCAATTTTACCTCCAAAGCAGTATCCTGACAGAAAATAGGGACCCTTGGGCTGAATAGTACGTATTTCCTTGAGGTAGCAGCGAGCCATATCTTCAACTGTGTTCAGGGGAGTCTCTTTGCCATCGAGACCCAATGATTGGAGTCCATAAAACGGTTGCTCCGAACCTAAATAACGTGCCAAATCCCGAAAGCTGAGAATGTTACCACCGGCTCCATGAATACAAAATAGAGGGGGCTTGGAACCATTGGGCTGAATTGGTACTACTGACGACCAAGGAGCAGCACTTTGGTCTTGGCGCAGCTGGTTTGCTAATTGGGCTACAGTGGGAGCCATTAGCAGAGAAGCTAAGGGCAGTTTTTTATGGAAAACCTTCTCAATCTCAGCAAACAGGCGCACGGCTAGGAGAGAGTCTCCTCCTAGGTCATAGAAGTTATCTGTAACACTGATCGATTTGATTCCTAAGACGTTTTCCCAAATCTTGGTCAGTTGACGTTCTAAGTCATCTCGGGGAGCAACAACGGTGTTGGATGACTGTGGCTGAGGTTGGTCAGGGGCTACCAGAGTACTGTTGTCTTTTTGGGCATCGTCTTCTTGGCTCTTGTACCTTGGGATGTCTTGCTGGTGAGGTGTCTGACCATGGCATCCATCACAATCTACTGGTACCCCTGCTGCCCTGAGCTGTTCTACGGTAGTGAGCAAGAAGCCTAGATCCGATTGCTCCTGTCGTGGATGACGTACTGACGTTAGCACCAGCTGCTCAACCGCTTTCTGAGAGTGTCGTTTAGTTAATGTGCTCAAGGTTCGCCCAGGCCCTACTTCTAGCAGGATGGTCTCTGGTTGTTTCAACAACTGTTGCACACCTTGAGAAAATCGCACAGTTTGCCGCAGATGCTGTGCCCAATAGCGTGGATTGACTGCTTGCTCCGCTGTAATCCAAGTGCCAGTAACATTAGATAGGTAGGGAATTTGTGGGGGATTGAGACTAACCTGTTTTACCTGGTCGGTGAAGGAGTCCAAGATCGGTTCCATCATCTTGGAATGAAAGGCATGGGAGGTATGTAGCCTGCGGTAGTCTACCCCTTTTTGATCCAATTGGTTTTGTAATAATGCGATCGCATCAGTAGGACCAGAAATCACCGATTGGGATGGCCCGTTAATCACTGCTAAGGATAGTTCCTGACCCAGCAGGGATTCCACCTCTTGTTCTGGTAAAGGAACAGCAAGCATGGAGCCAGCAGGAAGTTGTTGCATCATCTGCCCTCGAAGGGCAACCAGAGATAATGCATCCTCTAAGGAGAATACCCCAGCTACACAGGCTGCCACATATTCACCGATACTGTGACCAATCATCGCTTGGGGACGGACTCCCCAGGACATCCATAACTGAGCTAGGGCGTACTCGATCACAAACAGGGCTGGCTGGGTAATAGTAGTCTGTTTCAGGTGCTCTGTGGCCTGATTAGTCTGTTCCTGCTTTGGGTAGAGTACATGGCGCAGGTCAATGCCCAGATGGGGTTTGAGGAGTTCTGAGCATCGATCAATCAAATCACGAAATGTTGATATTTCATGGATTAGTTCCAGCCCCATATTGACATATTGTGCTCCCTGTCCTGGAAACATAAATGCCACCGGCTGAAGCTTCGGCTGTTGGCCGTTTATCAATAATTGTTTCGGTCGTTGTTTCGGTCGTTGTTGGGGTTGGCGAGTACTCGGTTCTAACACATCCCTGATTTCCCGGTTGCTGATTAGCTTACTTGCTTAGCCATGATTGCTCAGATTTCACAGCAAACGTTAACTAATATAGCAAACCTTACTTATTCAAGTAATACAGTATAGCTTTTTTTCCATGATTTCTTCAAGACTTAGCCTGAAAACAGCGATGCAGCGCGGTCTTGGGGGTTTCCCCCATGAGCGACTGCATCAAGACAGGGTAAAACGATTTACTGTAAGCCAACTCAGGGCGGTGTTTGAGATTTTTTTTGAAATTTTTTTTATCAATCAGAACTTACCCATTGCCCCGGTTGCTCCACCAAACTTAGTATATTTTTGAAGTAGTACCCCCTATATTTGGTGGGTTAGCAGGCCAAAACCAACTAAACTTCGTAACTCATATAAATCCTGGAACTTTAATCATCAAATTTACGTCCCTAGATAGTTTATTACCTGAAAATAGCTAATTGTTTACCCTACCTGACGATAGATGAGTTCACAATTTTTTCACAAAGTATCATTAAACTCTTTATAAAGTCTGTTCACTAATCAGATGTTGCTTCAGCTCAATTTAAGTGTTGGAGGTTGTTCCATGAACTCGCTCAGTTCCCGGTCGATCACCCTTGAGTTGATTGAATGGGAGATACTACAATATGTAGCAGTTTATTTACAATTGATTGACCCCTGTTGACAACATTAACTTTTTTTAAAATCTTGAATTTTGACAGGGATTTTAAGATACTGTGTGAAATGTTGATTAAATAGCAAAGCCATCGTTAAACCGTTTGGAAAACTAATGGTGATTATTGCATCTATGGTCAAGTTATTCGTCCTAAAAAAACCTGAGATTGTAACAGATTATGGCACTTTTGACAAGTTGGCACAACCGCTTCAACGACCGCCTAAAGTTCAGATACTATTTATCACACAAATCCTAAATGTTTAGGGGACACAGCGTGAAGCGTGTCACATCCCCTCTGCTTGGTGGTAGTGTGTTCCAGAGAAAAACCATCAAATCAAGTATGACATTAACAACCGCGCTGGAACGTATTCTACTTAATGGTTTTAAGGGTTTGTGGATAAATACCATCTCAGTGATGGCAGGTGATAGTCCATTGTCAAACTGCGTCAAACTAACAGAGTTTTGACAAATCATGGCCTAGCCTTATCCTAGAAATCTACTTGATTGATAAAGCAGCTTAAGGTAGGCAAAAAAAATTATCGGGTTGATCTACCGTTGATAGCCGTTTTTTATCGGCTGTTCGGTGCGTTTTCGTGATTAAACTCAGTTAGTCCAAGTAACTCGTGAATTGGGAAGGCAAAAATTTGCCTTTGTATACTGTTAGACTCGGGCATCTAAAATGTTGAAACTATCAATTCTTGGTATCCGTGGCATTCCCGCCCAATATGGTGGATTTGAAACTTTCGCGGAACGGCTGTCAAAATATCTTGTATCTCAGGGATGGGAAGTCACAGTCTATTGTCAGGAAGAGCACAAAAATCAGATGTTTGAAGAATACTGGAATGGTATTCGTCTGGTTCATATACCGGTTCCGTATGGCAACGCAATGGGATCGATCATTTTTGACTGGAAATCTACATTACATGCGGTCAAACAAAAGGGGATCGTGCTTACCCTTGGCTATAACACAGCTATCTTCAGTATTTGGTATCGCCTCAAAGGGATTACCAATTTTATGAATATGGATGGTCTGGAATGGAAACGCAGTAAATGGAGGCTTCCTGAAAAAATTTGGTTATATCTCAATGAATGGGCTGGGTGTTGGTTAGCTAACAGTTTAATTGCTGATCACCCAGCAATCAAGAGTCATTTATTGACTCGAAAAGTAGCTTCTGATAAAATTACCGTTATTCCTTATGGAACCGAGAAAGTTGTTGATGGCGACTCACAACTTTTAAGCGCGTATAATCTGGTTCCGAAGGAGTATGCTTTGGTAATTGCCAGACCAGAACCAGAAAACTCGATTCTAGAGATTGTTTCTGGCTTTTCCAGGCGACCTCGGGGTCTTAAATTGGTGGTGCTTGGTCGCTATTTACCTGATCAGGTACCCTATCACAAACAAGTTTTAGAAGCAGCCAGTGATGAGGTTATCTTTCCTGGTGCTATCTATAATAAGTCAGTGGTTAATGCCTTGAGATTCCACGCACGACTCTATATTCATGGACATCAAGTTGGTGGCACTAATCCTTCTTTAGTAGAAGCCCTCAGCGCTGGTCAACCGGTTCTGGCAAACAATAATCGCTTCAATCGTTGGGTTGCAGGACCTGGTGCTCACTATTTCAAAAATGAAGCAGAATTGGAGCAGAAACTGGAGATACTGCTAAATGATGCTGATGAACTGCAAAAAATGAAACTAGCGAGCAAAAAGCGCTACTATGAGGAATTTGCTAAGGATAAGGATATTAAAGCCTACGAAAGGTTGTTCCTATCCCAAGCTAAGCAGCTGCATAAACTAGCTTTGTTCAGTTCTCCAATCCCTGACATAAAGTGATAGCCTTCATCAGTTGGGCTATTTGCTGATCAGGGAAAAATTGGGGTTAGAGGGTAACAAGTAATGGGTAAAGGGTAATGTTAGAAACCTTTATCCATTACTTTATTTATTTTGAGCGGTCAGCGGTCAGCAGTCAGCGGTCAGCGGTCAAAAGCAAGCATATGCGCTTCGCGCACGCTAGGCGAACAGCGGTCAGCCGTCAGCCGTCACCTTAAAATAAACCTCTTTAGAGAGCATTTAATAGTTCAAGATTAATGAGAATTGAAAGTCTGGGTAAAAGCCCTTGGCCATTCCCGTAGCGTGGCCACGCTACTTTTATTCAAAAGCTGACAGCTGACAGCTGATAGCTGATAGCACCTCAAGTAGCGTGCGCGTAGCGCTAATCGCTGTTCGCTGATAGCTGAATACTTACAATCAACAAGCCTGAATTAGCTCTTGCAAGGTGGTAGTGAAATTTGGATAGGAGATGGCAGCTGCTTCAGCACCGTGAATGGTAGTTGTACCTTGGGAATTGAGGGCTGCGATCGCTAAACTCATGGCAATGCGGTGGTCAGTATGACTATCCACGTCTGTACCGGTTAAGGGAGTACCACCGATAATTTCTAAACCATCGGGCAATTCAGTGACCTTAGCTCCCATCTGGTTCAACTGGGATGCCATCACGGCTAAGCGATCGCTTTCCTTAACTCGCAGTTCTGCTGCATCCCGAATGATAGTAGTTCCTTGGGCAAAGACTGCTGCTACTGCTAGAATTGGCACTTCATCAATCAGGCGGGGAATCAAGTCACCGGCAATGGTGCATCCTTTGAGGTTACCGTGACGTACCCGCAAATCTGCCACCGGCTCTCCAGCCACTACTCGCTGATTTAACAGCTCAATATCAGCCCCCATCATGGATAGGGCTTCTAAAATACCTGTACGGGTAGGGTTGACACCGACATTTTCCACAATCAGTTCTGAACCCGGTACAATCGCTCCGGCTACTAACCAAAAGGCCGCTGAGCTGATATCACCAGGAACAATTACGGTTTGCCCTTGCAACTGAGCCGGTCCTGTCACCGTAACACTATTGGTTTTTGGGTCAGTAATAATTTGAGCGCCAAAGGCTTTGAGCATCCGTTCGCTGTGGTCACGGGAGAGGGCTGGTTCAGTGACAGTTGTTTGTCCTTCGGTGATTAAACCAGCGAGGAGAATACAGGATTTTACTTGAGCTGAGGCGATGGGAGAGTGGTAGTGAATTGGTTTAAGAACGGAACCTTTAATGGCCAGGGGAGCGAGGGAAGCACCTTCACGCCCCCAGATGCTTGCTCCCATTTGTTGTAGGGGTTTGACTACACGGGACATCGGACGCGATCGCAAAGACCTGTCACCAGTTACAGTAAAAAATCGGTCAGCAGCAGAGGCGAGTAGTCCCAGCATCAGTCGTAGGGTAGTACCCGAGTTGCCTGCATTTAAGACATCAACGGGTTCTTGCAGTTTCCCTAGTCCTATACCCTTAACAATCACTTGTTCAGTATTAAGTTCCGAGATATCTGCGCCCAAGGCACGAAAGCAGCTAGCAGTGCTTTGGGGGTCTTCTCCCAAAAGTAACCCTTTAATGGTAGTTTCTCCTTGCGCGATCGCTCCCAACATTAAGGCTCGATGGGAAATCGATTTATCCCCTGGTATCCTTATAACTCCCTGCAAACATAGACCAGATGTTGGGGGATTTATGCTTAAAGTCTGTTGATTTTCGGTGGTAGTTAGGGTGACTAGATTTGCTGGCAAGGGCATAGACTTCGGTTACATTACCGTGCTGGATGATCACCGATTTTATCAAAATTCTACGTATTACTGAGATCTGGCACCGTTGTAATTAATTCTAGGGTGGGCAGTGAATCTGTCTGATCCACTGCCCACCCTACATTAATTGAGCGTTGCTCAAGCCAAGGTTTCTGGACAATATCCCAACCCCATGGTAAATTGTTCGCAAAAAGCTTCTATGTCGCTCTGGTTTGGACTACCATGAGAAACCACAGCAACTTGGTAGCGACGCATGACCTCTACCGGTGACTGTCCGGTTTCCAGACTCCACAGAGCCATTTGCACACGAATGTCTGGGCTGTAGGGAATCCCCAACTCGTTCATATAAGCCCGAAAGTCTCCATGTTGTTGAGCGGTTAAGGGTGTGTCCATCTTAACCTTAACCACCCAGCCATCAATCCGATGAATCACCGTGGCAAATTTGATAGGTAGCTGGGGCGAGTCTTTTAGATACTCAACGACTCGCAGAGTTAGACTGGCATTAGCTAAAAAGTAAAGGTAATCCATAGAGAGGAGTTAGTTAGTAACCAACTGAGGCTTGATATGCTATCCGATATCTTTATTTTTGCAAGCCAGGATTGCTAATTGATAGGGGATACTCCCCCGATCTTAGATAGGGGATATTCCCCAACGTAGGAATAACAGCATGACATGACAGGGATTGACAAACAGACATCCAAGCACCAAATCGACCAATTAGTCTCAAGCTATGACTATGAACTACCCCAAGAGCAAATTGCCCAAACACCCTTGAGTGAGAGGGATGGTTCAAAACTGCTGGTGGTAGATTCACCAACTCACCATAGCCACCACATCTTTAGGGAATTACCTGAGCTATTGCAACCGGGTGACCTATTGATCCTCAATAACACCAGGGTTATCCCCGCTCGACTCTATGGGCGTAAATCCACTGGTGTTCCTGTGGAGATTTTGTTGTTAGAAGAGCGACCACATCAAGAACAACAGCAGGGACAACAGCAGGGACAACACCAGAGTTGGCTAGCTTTAGTGAAACCAGGTAGGCGTCTGAAGCCAGGAGCAGAGATTTGGTTTACTCCCTCATCCGAGCTTGGGCTCAACGATAGTAGCGTCTCCAAACAACTAACTACCCCCCTACCTCCTCTTAAAGCAACTGTTCTGGCAACAGATGAAGCGACCAGTGGGCGGATATTGCAGTTTGATTTCCCAGAGGGAGTATCCTGGGAAACCCTGTTGGAGTTGTATGGTCAGGTTCCTCTACCCCCCTATATCCAAGACTCTCAAGCTACCCCAGACCAGTATCAGACCATTTATGCTCAAAAGAATGGTGCTGTTGCTGCTCCCACCGCTGGACTCCATTTCACCAATGAGCTAATGGAAACCTGTCGCCAACGGGGAATTCGGCTAGGGTATATCACCCTACACGTGGGGGTTGGTACATTTCGACCTGTAGAAGTGGAGGATATTACCGAGCACGACATGCACGGAGAGTGGCTAGAAGTCCCCCAATCAACTGTGGAACAAATTCAGGAAACTAGAGCAACGGGAGGTCGAGTGATTGCTGTAGGCACAACGGTAGTCCGTGCTCTAGAGGGAGCCGTTGTGGATGGGGAATTACAACCCTATTGTGGTAAGACTAACTTATTTATCTACCCAGGCTATCAGTGGCAGGTAGTGGAGGGATTGATTACCAATTTCCACTTACCTCGGTCGAGTTTATTAATGTTAGTTAGCGCCATGGTAGGGAGGGAAAGGTTACTGACCTTATACCAGGATGCGATCGCTCTTAGTTATCGCTTTTATTCCTTTGGTGATGCAATGTTAATTTTGCCAGAAGCGAAAGCAACTCCTTTACCAGATTTTTAGCCAAAAAGATAGATCCAAGCGCTAGGTTTTTTCCCGACTTTCAACGATACCGTAGCTATGGGCGTTAAAGTTGAGTAGCTGATACCACCAAAGAGAACTATGTCTAAAACCATGACCTCTGCTGTTGTGCCTAATACTCCTTATCTGCCAACTCAGTATGACCTTCCCTGTGATGACGGTATTCCGATGGAAACTGAACGACATAAACTCCAGATGCAATTGCTGATTGATCCGTTATTGCCTTGGTTAGCCCAGCGGGAGGATGGCTATGTGGGGGGCAATATGTTTCTTCATTTCAGTGAAGCACAACTTAAAAATCAAGACTTCCGGGGTCCAGATGTCTTTGTAGTGCTTGGAGTTCCCAAAGCCGAACGACTCAGTTGGGTAGTTTGGGAAGAAGGGAAAGCACCTGATGTGATCATTGAACTAATTTCTGAGAGTACAGCCAAGACCGATAAAAGTACCAAAAAGCTAGTTTATCAAGACCAAGTCAGAGTACCGGAATATTTTTGGTACGACCCGTTTAATCCAGAAGATTGGGCGGGATTTAGCTTAGACAATGGAATCTATCAACCTTTAAGTGAAGATGAACAGGAGCGACTAGTTAGCGAAATATTAGGGTTAGCCTTAGTGCGTTGGTCAGGCTTTTACAAGGATGTGGAGGCCACTTGGCTGCGTTGGGCTACCTTGGAGGGAATTGTGCTACCTACTCCTGAAGAAAATGCAGCGATCGCTCAACAACAAGCAGCGATCGCTCAACAACAAGCAGCGATCGCTCAACAACAAGCGGCGATCGCTCAAGAACGGGCTGACAAACTCGCTGCTCGCTTACGAGCAATGGGAGTGAATCCAGAGGAAGTTTGAAGAATAACAAGAGGCCAAGGGCAAGAGTCGTCACCTAGTCGAATTGATTACTAATAATAGTAGTTATGAGCAATTACTAGGATTATCCCTTTTGGCAAAATTAGGAATTATTTAAAGTCTTTGAGCTGTTACATGTTTTAAACCTAAAAAACTATAACTAAAACCAACATTTGCCTATTGCCTATTGCCTATTGCCTATTGCCTTCCCCTCCTGGGAGGGGTTAGGGGTGGGTTGCCTATTGCCTTCCCCTCCTGGGAGGGGTTAGGGGTGGGTTGCCTATTGCCTA
>NZ_CEYLVT010000147.1:0-18473 GCF_982860115.1 Moorena sp. | reverse complement strand
GGGAATCGGGAATCGGGAATCGGGAATCGGGAATCGGGAATCGGGAATCGGGATAATAGTTTGACCCGGTGGGTGGAACGGGCATCTTGCCGGTGGTGTGGAACGGGGCGGACTATCCCAACGCTGGTTACGAAGCGGAAAATGAGGGCAAGTCCGTCCCTAATGCACCCTACCCAACTACTCCCGACTCCCGACTCCCGACTCCCGACTCCCTTAGTTCATCAAAATTGCAATTTATATCTAACTTGTACCTCATTAAACACGTAGTCGTAACTCAATTCAACTGAGGAAGTTTGTCCCAAATCATAAACGGCATCGAAGGTTGGGTAAACCTGTAAATCAGCTAAACCGATTGACCTCCCGACATTACTGACTTGTTCTTCAACCGTAAATAAAATATTTCTGATAATTGGTCGCACAACATACTGAGTAATCACTAACTCAGCTATTTCTCGTTCATTGCTGTTAGCGATAGTCTCAAATTGGGTAATAAAACTGTTACCGAGCAGAGCGATAATTCCGCTTTCACTGCGGGGAGGAGTACTGGTTAAGGTGACAATGGGAGAAAATAGAAACGCTTTGTCTTCACTATTAGCAATAGCTTCGCCATAAACACACTCAGCAAGCTGTTGGAATTGTTTCCGAGACAAGATGGTTGTTTTTGAACCAACTTTAGCTACTCCACTATCTTGTCCACTAGTAACAATTTGCTGATCACTACAATACTCTTTCTCTCCTCCTAGGGCAAGGATTTGACTAGTTTGACCTTTGACGGCGAGGGTTATCTTTACTTGGTCGGGTCGAGAAGACTGCAAGACATTCTCAAGGATTTCGTTATCAATCCGTCTTTGACGTAAGGCACCAGAAGGCTCAAAGGCTATTGTGGTAAATTTAAGGTCTAAATTGGGATTGAGTAATCCTTGTTCTGGTACAAATACAATGGTGTTATTGTGCCGCCTGTCTGCTACAAATTCGGTTTCTAATACATCAACTTCCCCACGTAGGAGCTTAATTGTTCCCAATCCTTGTAAGTTTTGGAGATTGCCATTGATAGGACCGTTGAGGGTTAAATCACCAGCTAGTCGAAAATCATAGAGGGGAAACTGTTGCACTCTTAACTCATTTACCAAATTTACCTGAAAGTTCTTTAACCTAGGCAAAAATAGATTATTTTTGCGACTAGGGGCTAATGAGGGAGTCTGATTAGACGTATTCTTAACGGTTTTTTCGTCACTTTTATCCGTCTTAGTTTCTTGTATTTTGGGTATAAAGGCTTGGCCATTGTTTAAGCTAATGTTTCCTCCAATAACTGGACGCAATGCTGAACCGGTAATCACGATATTACTGGCTACTTCACCTTCATAGAGTCCTGCTAATTTTAGGTTATCTTGAGGAATGTTGAGGGTTAGAGGATTGGAGGAGTTTATCTTATTTGAGGCTATCCTATTATTTGGCACTATCGGCAATTCCCCGGAAACAGAAAATCCAATCCCTGCTAGGTTACCCTCGATAGTTTTTTGACCTTCTTTATCGGGATAGTTTACTACTTCCAAGCGTTGCTGATCTAACTTAACTTTGCCTACAACATTGAGAGTAAAGTCATCCTCCAGGAGCTTGGTTTTGATAGTACCATTCTGGATATTAACCTCAGATGTTCCTGATAAGTTTTTAATTTTGATACCATCTGCTAACTCCAAACGTCCACTAACATCCAGTTCTATATCAGCGGTTCTATCCTCTCCATTCACCCATGCCACTTGTTCTTGAGTCACTACACTAAGGAGTGCCATGGCTGGAGTTGCCAGCTTGAGCTTGATATCTATGCGATCGCTATCTGGTTTGGGGGGAAAGGGCACTTTACCAGAGGCTTGTAGATAATCTGGTTTGTTGGTGTCAAAGTCAAGACGAGAATCAACATAGTCGAAAGTCACCTCAACATCATCGAGGGAGGTATCATTGACGGTGCCATCTACAACAGCGACTTGCCCATTGGTGACTTCGGGATTGGTGAGACTACCTCCCAGCTCGCCTTTGGCATTCAAGTTACCTGCAATCTCAAAGGGAATAGTGACAAAGTTGCTGGCTACGTTGCTAACTTTTTCTAGAGATAGATTCTGGAGGAGGAAGTCTCCTGAGTTGCTTTCTTGGGCAAGCTGTCCTTGAAATGCTAAGACTGTTTCCCCCAATTCCATTCGGGCTGGCTGCACAGTAATCACACCTTGGTCGTAACTGCCTTTAGCAACTAATTGGTTGACCACAATTACTTGATTGGGAGAATTAGTATACCACTGCCAATTGTTGCCCTCGACATTAAAATTGACTTTAGGATTAGTCAAGATACCGGCAACTGCAATTTCCCCAGTATACTTACCTCGAATATCTAAATTACTCAGGAGTGTATTAGGATCGAAGGGGTTAGCAACAGCGTCGTTTTGGGCATTAATTTTAGCAAACCGTTGTAGGAGAGTGGCTAAGGACCCTGCTGCTATACTAGGAAATGGTCGTAATTGGTCAGCGTTGCCAGATTTATTGTTGCCAATGTTATCACTAGAGGAATTAGTAATAGAAGAATTAGTAGTTTGGAATCCTTGGGCGATGTCGATAATATCAACACCTTTGACAATAGTCAGTAGGTCTTCAATATAGGCTTCTGGAATAGTAAGCTTGCCGTTTATTTCTTGAGACTTGAGATTAAATCGACCATTTTTGAATAAATATCGACTGTTGCCTAAGATTAAAGCAGCTGATGCGATTTGGGCAATGTCATTTTGATAGGAGAAGTTAGCACTAACTTGTTTAGCGTTGATTTCTCCTAGAGCAAGTTGCTTAATGTCGATACTATTACGACCAGAGGTTTCTAGGGTGAAAAGATTCAGGTTGGCTTGCCCTGTTACTTCACCGTCCAATCTACCGGGAATACCGTAGCTTAAACCAGGCTTAAGATTAAGGATACCTAGGGAGAAATTCTTGATCTGAGCGGTTAAGTTATCTCCCCGGCGTACTCCTGTGATCAGAATCGGGAATTGTGACCCTTGTCCCTGTTTGAGTGTAAAGGATGCGGGCAGGTAGGGAGCAAGACATTGGTCTCCTCTTGTACAGGGTTGGAGGCGAGTTGCGATCGCATCTTTCTTTCCTCGTAAATCTATGGCTAATTCTTGTCCTGGCGCAACGGTTACTGGCCCAGCTAACACTGGCTCAAAGGTTAAGTCGTTAACCTTCAAATTCGATAGCTGTAGATTCCCGGTCAGATTGACATTTCCGGGTAGAAAGGGGGCTGAGAGTAAATTTTTCCCTTGGATGCGACCCTTCATGTCAGCTTTACCCTTTACCTCAATTTGATACCCTGGGGAAATTTGCTCCAAAGGTAACCGACTCAATAACAAGTTATAGGGTAATTTACTGAGATCAGAACCAACCTCTAGGTTTAGATCAGTTCCAATCTCCCATGGCATCTGACTAGGATTAGTTTTGGTGAGATGGGACAGTAGGATTACTCCTTTAGCATTAAAGAAGTGTTTTGGCAACTCTAGCGATATGGTATTTGCTTTAATGGTAGCAATAGCACCAGGATTGAGTAAGGGATTGAGGTTTCCGGATAAATTCAGTTGACTGTTGACCGGTCCTAGCTCTAGTTTTTGGTTACCCAGCTGAGGTAATAACTGACTAACCAGTAAGGATGAATCAAGATTAGTAGTATTGATGGCAGCTTGCCATAGACCGTTGCTGAGGGTGCTATTTAGGTTAAGTTTCCCTTGGGCTATTACTCCGTTGAGGTCTGCTTGTAGGTCAGTCTGATTCAGTAGAGTTGGGGGGTCTAGGGTGTTCAGTCGGCTCTTTAAGGTGACTTTCCCCCCGATTTGGGTATCGATAGAGTTTGGAAAGTTAGCCAAGGCCATTTGGGATGCGATTTCCCCTACATCCAAGCTGTTTGCGATCGCATCCGCAGTCAGCACCCCAGAGGTGAACTGACCAATAGCATTAACATTGCCACCACCTACACCTAGGTTTCCATCAAAGCTAGCCTGAATTGCCTTGAGTAGGTCGAGGTTAAATGATGAGCCGAAAGCCAGTAGAGACTCTAAAGAACTAGAAAGGTTAGCGTTACCTGACTTGAGAGCTATCGGTAGAGTTAGATTAGGAATACTATTAGTCAAGTTAATTTGACCAGCTAATGCATTAACATCCAGATTCCCTGACTTTAACTGGCCTTTAGCATTAACTTCACCATCAGCGACACCTAAGTTTCCCTCAAAATTGGCATCGATAGTATTGAGGCTCTTCAAGTCCCGATTCAAGGCAGAGGCGAGTAAAGATGCTATCGTTCCAGAAAGATTCAGCTGACCCGACCGTAGCGCTACTGGTATGGTCAAATTGGGCACTAGGGGATTGAGGTTAATTTGACCAGCTCTCCCATTGACATCCAGATTCCCTGACTTTAACTGACCTTTAGCATTAACTTGACCATCAGCCACCCCTAAGTTTCCCTGAAAATTGGCGTTGATAGTATTGAGGCTTTTCAAGTCCTGATTCAAAGCAGAGGCGAGTAAAGATGCCAGGGTTCCAGAAAGATTAAGCTGACCCGACCGTAGCGCCACTGGTATGGGCAAATTGGGCACTAGGGGATTGAGGTTAATTTGACCAGCTCTCCCATTGACATCCAGATTCCCCGAATTTAACTGGCCTTTGGCATTAACTTGACCATCAGCCACCCCTAAGCTTCCCTGAAAATTGGCGTTGATAGTATTGAGGCTTTTCAAGTCCTGATTCAACGCAGAGGCGAGCAGAGATGCTATCGTTCCGGAAAGATTAAGCTGACCTGACCGTAGCGCTACTGGTATGGCCAAGGTGGGAACTAGGGGATTGAGCTTAATTTGACCAGCTAATGCATTAACATCCAGATTTCCGGAATTTAACTGACCTGTAGCATTTACCCTACCCCCACCCACCCCGAGCAACCCATTAAAATTGCCATCGATAGTATTGATCAGGCTATTGAGGTTGGGAGTTGAGCTAGAGGATAGCAGAGACTCTAGGGAACCAGAAAGGTTGATTTTGCCAGAATCCAAACCAATCGGTAAACCCAAGTTGGGCACTAGCTTATTCAGTTGAATTTTAGAGGCTCTGGCCTCCAATTCCACCATGCCCCGATTTACCTGACCTGTAGCCTTCACCTTACCCCCTTCTACCCCCAGCTGCATATCTGCCGTTGCCTTAATCGATTTAGGAGAAAAGGATTTGAGACTACCAGAGAGGTTGATTTTACCTGTGGTCAACTGTCCCGACAGGGGTAAGAAGGGGTCTATAGGCACAGCGTTAGCCAGTATAGCAGCTTCCCACTTACTGGTTTTCAGGTTTCCTTTACCCGTAGCAGTGATTGTCCCTTTACCGACCTTGACCTGGGTGTTACGCAGTAAAATATCCTGATTA
Source organism: Moorena sp. (assembly GCF_982860115.1). Lineage (NCBI taxonomy): Bacteria > Bacillati > Cyanobacteriota > Cyanophyceae > Coleofasciculales > Coleofasciculaceae > Moorena > Moorena sp. The sequence continues at coordinate 13,046 of NZ_CEYLVT010000147.1, read as the reverse complement.
AGCAACAGGAGTTCTCCAGCACCGGAAACTCCGATATCCTTTGAAGATGAAGTGGATACCGCTGGTGCTTGCCAAATTAGACTCCCTTGGGGGTTTTGAGTGTTTCCTCTAATGGTAGCTTGGGCGTTGAGCTTGCCCAGGGTAATTTGAGATGGCAGGTTATAGGGAGATGCGATCGCATCCACCGGAAGGGCAGCCATCAAATCGAAGGCTAGAGGCATTCCCTGCCCTTTAATTCCCCCTTGCTGGTCACTAGCCAGTTTTACCTGACCACGTCCTGTAATTGTCCCACCGGCCTCAGGTTTTACTAAGAAATCCGTCAGCACCACTTGGGAAAAATTCCCAGCCAAGTCAGCCTGAATCTGAGCAAACTTAACCTTATCGATGGTGGTCACTTTAGTATTGCGTAGTTTGCCAGTCACCTCTGGCTGGTCAATCGGACCGGTAATCGATAGGTCTGCTGCCATTTCCCCATTTACTGGCACTGGGGATTTCACCGGAACAGTTTTCAGCAGTTTCGCCAAGCTAAAGGGCGTGACATCAACATTCAGGTCAAACCCTTTTGTCCAACCAACTTGACCAGATACCAACGCCTCAATTGCGCCATAACTCCCCTGAGTTTTTTCTAAGCGCACCTGATCCCCCTGGAAGCGAAGTCTAGCGCTAGCCTTAACCGGTTCCTTCAAAGGCTTTACTTGCACCTGAATCCCTTTAAATTCCGCCTTACCCTTGACATCGGGGATATCCTTAACCGAAGGCAGGGAAATCTTCAGTTTGGCATCTAATTCACCAGATTGGAGATTAGCTGGGATATTGGGAATAACCGCTTTGATTAACGGCATCAGCTCCGCCAATGCCAAGTTTTGGACATTGACCCATGCTTTAGTTTGCCCAGTTGTCAGCCATGTCTTGCCCTCCAGTTTCGTCTTACCCTCAGCAATAGCAGTTGTGATATTATACCTGAGACGCTTATTGTTGTTGGATAAGCCAGCAGTAGCATCAAGTCTGACCTTGAATGGACTAGTCTGACCATAGGGTAAAAGGGCAATTTTACCATTCCACACCCGCACCTTAGCATCAAAATCAATCGGAGGAGACAAGGAATTATCGAAATTCAAGTCTTTTAAATTAATCCACTCCCCATTCGCCTCCTGTTGGGCATAGACATCCACATTTACCAAGTTAATGGTCACAGGCAAAGAGCGTTTGAGAAGCAAAGGCAAGGGATTAAAGCCTACTTTGATCGATTTGATAGCCACATGGTCAGGGTCAGTGGTGGTAGCTGGCATCGAGGATGGTCCTAACTCCAGGCTAGTCAGGTATAAGGCTTTCAGTTGTCCAACCTGTACATCTCGCTTGATGACCTTACTCAGTTCAGTTTCAATCCAGCCAGGTAAGTTTTGGTATAGCCACATCCTGACCCCAAAATATCCCACCACACCGATGGTCAGGGATATCATGGCAAAGGTAATAGTAGAGGGGCGTTTTCCCCATTGCAGTAAAGTGGCTAGAGCACTCCGGCTTTGATTTGCCTCTGGTTCAGGGGGAGGATTTTGGGAAGGCTTGGTCATATCCGAATATTAGGATGATTAGAGGATTTGCTGAAAATTATTCCAGATCGGCTGCAATATATTCCGGAAATTGACTGATACAGGGTCGCTAAAATTTTATAGCAATCTTTATTTACTGGTGAAAATTCTGAAGATAGGGTGATCGGGTAATGGGGATAATTGGTGATGAGTTAATCTGGTTTTTGAGCTGTCAGCCCTGAAACGCTACTATAAATTTAAATGCAGAAAGACAAGACCATGCGCGAAGCGCTTAGTGCCCAGTAGTATCCTTAGGGATTAGTTTGACGTACTACTGATAGTTAGCTTCCTCGAAGTTCACTCTCGTCGAGTACACAATATCTTAAACTTGGGTAAATCGAATCCGTCGATACTGTCCGGTCACAAACATCTCAATTTGAACAAGTTTTTTCTAGGAGGATATGAATGACATCCTATGCAGCGTCTTCTGCTAGAGCAGAAATGAGCGAACTCCGACGACTAAAAACCTTACTACCACCAGAGCTACAAAGCTGGGTGATGGTGGAAGGGTCCACAGAAGTCAATCCCCCCTTGGTTCGTTGTGAAGAACTGGGTTCAGACGAGGTGGAAATTCAAATTGACCTAACTAAATGGGAGCAGCTCGCCCTTGACCAGCGTAACCTCCTGTTTTGGCATGAAGTTGCCCGGATTCAAAATGACACAATTCCTAAAGAAGGCTGGGAAATGGCAGCCCTAGCTATTGGTTTAGGGGGTGCTGTCGGGGAACTCTGGGTACAAGATGGCTTACTGCTGCTGTTGGCATTAGCCCTATGCGGAGTCTCAGGTTGGCGACTGTATCAAAAAAACAATGGGGAGAAAAACCTCAAATATGCCATCGAAGCAGACGAAAAAGCGATCGCACTTGCCACTCGCTTTGGCTATACCCTACCCAATGCCTACAAGAGTCTAGGCAGTGCCTTGAAAACCTTAATTGAAATCACCCCTAGTCGTCGTTTACGGCGCAGATACGAAGACCGGCTCTCTGCTCTCAAACGCAGTGCTGCTAAAGCCAAAGCCCAAGCCAAAGGCAAGCGAGAAGGCACGAGCATGTAATGTGATGTCTAGGCAAGACTTAACTATTGGTTGTTTGTTGACGGTTATTTGTTGAGTGTTATTGGTTAACTGTATGTTTTTTGTTGACTGTCAACCAAATAACCATTTTACCCAAATAACCTTGGCCAAAAGGCCAGGGGTGCGCATTCAACCAAATAACTTTCAACCCAAATAACCTACCCTAAAACAAACGCCAAAGGCGAACAACCGTAGGCCAAAAGGCCACCCTACGCGAACAACCAAATAATCTTTAACCAAAGAATTTTCAACCCAATAACTTTAAACTAAACAGACCCCTAAAGTTGACCGATCATTTTATGGGTCTGAGGGATCACTCGTACTTGCTTAACAGAACGCTTCATTAAAGCCTGCCAAGCCAGAACCTGCTCCGGAGTAGGAGCAACTATGGGTTGCCCAGAGCCCTCCACTGGAGTCACTGGTTGCAGAAATACTGGAATTTCCGGGCTAACTGCTGCTACTAAATCAGCGGATTGTTCTAGCTCCGTCGGGTCAGTTTGGCAATCAATAATTAACTTGACAAATACCTCCACAGATGAGTTGTGGCACAGGTTGAGAAATTCCCTGTGAGCAGCCCATCTGTTCTCTCCACTCACACTGGGCAACTTGATATCCATACCCACTGAGTCCAAATAGGGCAAAACCCTTGCTATCTCTTCAGGACGATGACCGCCAGTTTCTAGGTAAATAGGCAATCCAGTTAACTGTCCTAGCTCAGGCAGAAATTCCACCAGAAACGGAGTATGAAGTAAAGGTTCACCCCCAGTCAGGCTAATGCTATCGTGCAATCGATGTTGATTTTGTCTGTTAACCCATTTCAGTAGCGATCGCAGGGGGACTGGATTTGGATAAGTTTCAAAATCACGCTTACCAGGAGTCTGTTCCACCTGACATTGAGGAGGCACAGCCCAGGTATGGAAACTGTCGCAGAAATGACATCTTAAATCACATAGGGCAAACCGGATAAAGATCTGACGAGTGCCAACATTTAGCCCTTCCCCTTGAATAGCAGAAAAAACTTCGATTAGGCGGGCAGTTGGTTGAGTTCCACAGGGCATGTTCACATTTTCAAAGATTTCATGATATTTGACTAAATTTTTGGCGAATCGTAACGTTCTAGGACAAAATAATGGTCAAGACTATAAGGTTAAAATCTAGCGGTTTTTCTTTTATGATGGTTGATTCAGTCAAGAGCCACAATTTCCAGGTAATCTTTTCACAAGATGCTCCCGTGGTGGAATTACCTACTCGTGTAAGTGTACTAGAAGCTGTAGAGTTTAAGCAACTATTTCAGCAGCTTATCCAAAAAATTCCTCTGCCTGAAACAATCATATTTGATTTTCACAAGACTACTTTTATCGATAGCAGTGGTATCGGTGCATTAGTGAGTAATCACAAAACCGCCCTAGAACAAGGGGTTAAAACGTTGCTTAAAAATGTCACCCCCCAAGTCATGTCTGTATTGGTCATGACAGGACTAGACCAAAGGTTAGCTATAGAAGCATCAGATAATAATACCACACGAAACACCAACAAATCAGTAAATCACTTACCAACAACCCATCCCTCAGTTAGATCTCCGGTGAAGCGATTAATCGATATTGTGGGTGCAATCGTAGGTTTGGGAATTACTGCTATTTTGTTTATTCCCATTGCCCTTGCGATTAAGCTAGATAGCCCTGGTCCGATTTTTTTTGGTCAAATCCGTTGTGGTTGGATGGGAAAACGGTTTCGGATCTGGAAGTTTCGCTCCATGTGTGCTAACGCTGAACAGCTAAAAGAGAAAGTTAAAAATCAAGCCGATGGCAAAGTTTTTAAGAATGAGAATGACCCCAGAATCACCAGAGTGGGTCATTTTTTACGGAAAAGCAGCTTGGATGAACTGCCTCAGTTCTGGAATGTTCTGAAAGGGGAGATGAGTTTAGTAGGTACAAGACCACCAACAATCAATGAAGTAGAAATATATGAGGTTCCTGAGTGGCAACGTTTAAACGTAAAACCGGGTATCACTGGTGAGTGGCAGGTGAATGGACGCTCACAAATCCGTAGTTTTGAAGATATCATTCAAATGGACTTAAAATACCAACATCACTGGAGCCTAGCCCATGATATAAGACTTATCATCAAAACTATCCTGGTGGTGCTTCGTAAAGATGGAATGTAGTTTTATGGTTAGATGAGTTTGGAACCCGCACTTTCGCCCCTAGTGGCGAAGGTGATGGTAATTGATCAAATGCCAGCCTAGCTTACCTTGGAACCGAAAACTAAATGTTCACGAATAGATGACAATAGACCTCTTGGCAAAGTATGTTAAGGTGCGACCCGTGGCGAATTTAATAATTAGATGCGGAAAGCGCACCTAATCTGATCTTGTTTTTCTCAATTATTGTCCGCTGATCCGAAGTTATCTTGTCCGCAGTTCCCGTAAACTGCGGCGAAGTCTAATGCCATAGACCGTGTAAACACCAGAATTTTTAAAAGTACCATCAAACTCGATCAATTTAGGCTAATATAGTGGTTCCCACTAGACCGATCTGCATCGACTAGATCATCGGAACCTCCGTGTTGCAGAAGAGTCATTGTTGTTTTTCTCTTACAAAATAGTGGTGCTTATTAATAAAACCTGGAAACTCAGTCGGTTGATGTGCAAAGGCAAACCGCTTCGAGCATCTCGTTTAATCGTCCAAACAGACTTGAGTGAAGTCAAAGATGTATTACAGTGGTTTGAGGAATTCACTTCTGACCCACTGCCTCAGCAATTTTGGCAACAGTGTCAAATTGCTTTGGTAGAAGGCTTTACTAATGTAGTACGCCATGCTCATCGACATTTACCTAACACTACAGTAATAGAGCTGGAGCTAAAGTTATTTACTGACGGATTAGAAATGCGGCTTTGGGACTATGGACACCCCTTTGATTTCCAATCCAAGCTGGAATCCCTCTACCAAGAGGACTATGACCCTTTAGAAAAAGAAGGAGGTAGAGGGTTGATGTTTATGAATCAGCTGACAGACGAAGTTTCTTACCAACGTCTGTCTGACCAACGTAATTGCCTACTAATGCGTAAATGGTGCTAGATTTCCGCTGCGGCGCGTTCAATTAAGCTACGCGCCAGACTTTGAATGCCAGTGTGTTCGTAATAGTTAGTAGACATATCCAGAAAAGCGGCGAGATAGTCTAACTTGTCATCAGAAAACTCAATAAAACTTTGCAAGTTATTAGCGATTTGTTCTGGGGTCACACCTCGGTCAGTAACGAAATCACTCATCCATCCTTTCACCGATTCAAAGCTTTCACCAATAAAGCTGAGCTTGCCTTCGGAATCATCCCCAGGAATCGCATCCTGAATCCCTTTGAAACTCCCACTGTGTTCCAACTCGTTGGGAGTTAGACCCTCTAGAGTTGACTGTACTCCCATGATAAAGTCAGGACCAAGGGGAATCAGACCATCAAAACAAACCAGCGCTGCCATACGCATTATAGATGCGCCACCATAGTCACCTAAGGCAGCCACAAAGTCACCAATGCTATCTCCAGGCAGACCATTAATTTGGCAAAAGCCGATCAATTCCCCTACGACTTTGATCGACAGATCAATGGTTTGGGCTTTGTCAGCTTTCGGAGTCAACCTGTTCAAAAAACCCAGCAAGGGAACTTTTTCACCAACCTTGTTCGCTAAAGCTGCCGTCCCCAAAGCGGTACCAGTGCTATCAATGGTTTGGTAAATCCACAGCGCTCTTTGGTAGCCCTGGGAGCGGTCATTGAACAGATAGACGGCGCGATCGCCAATTTCCTGAATTACCTCTTCGTCGTCTTCACCAGTGATCGCACGAATGGTATTTTCAAATCCCACTAAATTTTCCCACTGTCCAGGCACAACAAAGTCTAGGGACTTCAGGGCCGAGATGGTCAGGTTCTTCGTTGGCAGATCATCAACGATTTCATAAATTGCTTTACTCACACTCAGACTCCTTTACAATCTGATACTTTTGAGTCATTAGTCCTTGGTCATTAGTCCTTGGTTATTAGTCCTGAGTGACCAAAACCGAGTCTGATCTTAGTTACTGATGGTAGTTACTGAGGACTAATGACTGATGACTAATGACCTACTCACCCGTGATGCTTGTGATTGAGGATGCTTATTCCCCATTCACCTTTTTCCTTTTAACATTTATTGACTAAAGTCGGGAAAGACCACTGAGGTTAAATTTTGCTAACCACGCTTTGCGATCGCTAGCGGTAAACGACTTATCTCGGGATTGGATCTTGACCTGGTAGCGATTACCGACCAAAATAGCCGTTTGAGTTGAACCAATTTCCCGGGCTGGATAACCAGCAATGGTTTGACCACTTTGCTTATATTTGGCAGCAGTGCTAGGAGTGCTGCTGGTATCGGAAATTGAGAGAACTGCCACCTCAGTACCACCTTTCTTCAACTTGGCTTGAGCAAAGCCTTTTTTCTCCTGGGTATAGACTCGTTGATAACCGCCCCCTGATGGTGGGAAAAACTTGTTGAATTGAGACCCTTGAGTGGCATTCTTGGTAACAGCCTGACCACTTCTAGCCTGGCTGCTGGCCTGTTGTGCCTGGTCAAAACGAGAAGGCGCTTTTTGAGCGCAGGATGTTACCAGCAATACTATGCTGAGTAACATGGTCGCTAAAATTGCCTTTACACGAGAGATGGTCATCGTTTTCTCCTTGAATGATGTATGCTGCTTACTTAGCAAGACTATCTCGGGGAAACCTTACCAGAGCTATATAAACAAAGATTTCCCAAGTGCCCCATGGCTTGGTCAAATACGTGACCAGTGACAATATCCCACTCTAGGCATAAAACCACTACCCCCTTCTGGTCTTGAGCAACCACAAGGTTCTGTCAAGGTCTATTCCCTGCTTTGTAGACGAAGTCCAAAGCTGAAACACCTGCCAAAGCCATCCTAGGAAATTGTAGTCAATACTTTGCAAAATGGGGAGTAGGGAATAGGGAGTAGGGAATAGGGAGCAGGGAATAGGGAACAGAGAATAGGGAACAGCTGATCACCGGAACAGGGAACAGTTAAAACATTTTGTGTACCTTATAGCTATCAAAAACGCTATACAATTCGACGCACCTTTAAACTAATATTACTTATTTTAAAAAAAACGAATTTCGCAATTTAATTATAACTTTTAATGAAGATTTACTTCCTCTGACATCCGTAAAAATTCTGAAACAAAAAAAACTATTTTACACTCGATTGCGGGATTGCACCCATGAGAAATAGTGTTTTTTTCGATAATAATAGAATTATTGGTAAATGAAATTATCAGTTGATTTTACAAACTAGTCGTCATAGTTTGGCAATCATCATATAACCATTACCAATTAGTGATTGCTAATTACTAATTACTAATTGGCAATTAGTAAAAAGGAGGATTTATTAGTTGCAGCCATAATCAGAATTGGCATAAAAATTCTTGCTGTAGCTGTTTAAAACCCTTTAGCAATGCACAATTGTAATATTTTAGTCAAGGTAGATTATGTTAATTTTTGTGACAAAAACTGTCATCTAGGCGTAAAATATGGAATTGAAGCCGAATAAATAGTTATAGGCTTAAAATCCCTGATTGGGCATTATGCACCACCAACCTGACTTGACAATGGTCCTGAGTTCTCAGTGCTAAAGCCAATAAATCATCAATAAACAAATTTGGTGAGTCTACACCCGGCTAGCAACATCTACTAGAGATTATGCGAATCCTAATATATTCTTACAACTATCATCCAGAGCCAATTGGGATTGCCCCCTTGATGACTGAACTAGCAGAAGGGTTGGTCAAAAGAGGGCATGATGTTCGGGTCATTACTGCGATGCCCAACTATCCTCAACGTCAAATTTATGAGGGATATCGACGGAAATTGTATCTTACCGAAAAAATCAAAGGTGTGATTGTAGATCGCTGTTATGTGCGGATTCGCCCGAAACCAAATTTGATCGACCGATTATTGCTAGAGGCCAGCTTTGTTGCTACCAGCTTCCTCAAGGCTCTGAGTTCTCCTCGCCCTGATATCATTATTTTAACTAGTCCACCACTGCTAGTTTCCCTACCAGCTGCGATTTTGGGGTGGATACACCGAACGCCAGTAATTCTAAATCTTCAAGACATTTTGCCAGAAGCTGCTATTAAAGTAGGCTTACTGAGCAACCAACCTCTAATCCGTGCATTAGAGGTTGTAGAAATGTTTGCTTACCGCACAGTCACCAAAATCAGTGTTATTGCTGATGGCTTTGCCGATAACCTGCGCAGCAAGGGTGTGCCCAGCTCTAAAATTGTGAAGATTCCCAATTGGGTTGATGTTAATTTCATCCGTCCTTTACCAAAAGAAAACAACTCCTTTCGCACTGCCCATAACCTTAATGGTAAGTTCGTTATACTCTACTCCGGTAATATTGCCCTCACTCAAGGTTTAGAAACTCTGATTAAGGCAGCATCTAGGGTAAATCACATTCGAGATATTGTGATTGTGATCGTCGGAGAAGAGAAAGCCTTAGGCCGACTAAAGCAGTGCTGTAAGACTTGGGACGCCAATAATGTTAAGCTACTACCATTTCAACCTCGGGAAAAACTACCGGAAATGCTAGCAGCAGCGGATGTGGGGTTGGTCATACAAAAGCAGAATGTAATTTCGTTTAATATGCCCTCCAAAATCCAAGTACTGCTAGCTAGTGGTCGCCCCATCTTAGCTTCTGTTCCTGCTCATGGTACCGCTGCCAGAGCTATCAAAAAAAGCGGCGGTGGCATTGTTGTTCCCCCAGAGGATCCAGAAACTCTAGCAGCAACAATCTTAGAGTTGTATAACGATCCCGCAACAGTTACATTACTGGGCAACAGAAGTAGACAACATGCTCTTCAATATTATTCCTTTGATCAAGCTCTCAACCGTTACGAAGAACTCTTTTCTGATATTCAAAATAAGCGGTTACTGGCAGCGGTTCAAAAGTCTTGATCAATTCCTTTTACTAATAAGGGAGTAGGGAGCAGGGAGCAGGGAGCAGGCAATAGGCAATAGGCAATAGGCAATAGGGGAAAAATCTTGTGTACCTCTGAAGAGGTACACAAGTTGTGGATGTTAGGGCAGAAGGAATAGCGATGCAGTGCTACTCCCGACTCCCGACTCCCGACTCCCGACTCCCGACTCCCTAAAATCAGGTTTTCTGCTCAGAACTTACCACCGACCATACCTATCCATACCCCACGCCCTTCCAGATTTCACTGGTATTTTAGTCTCTGCGACTTGTACAAAAAACTGCTCATGATGCTTCCAGCTAATCTCTCCATGCCACGCTTTAATTAGAGCTTGCTCAACAACCCGAGGAAGTTCCCACCATGATAGGTTTTCCTGTAATAGCAATTTTTTCAGCCGCTTTAAGGCTTGCTGAGATGCTGGATCTTTAGCATCAAATAAAGGAGTTGCTAGTCGAATGGGATCCTTTTGGACAGCACTGATTGACCGACTAACTACTATACTTATTTGCTTAGCTAACTCCTTCATCCCTCGTTGCTTTTGGTACTTCCAACCTTTTTCACTAGACGCATATAACGGTGGGAGGCGATTGAGAGCATAGGTCGCTACTTCTATGGGATTAATACTTTTAGCTATCTCCGGTGACAGTTGATCTAGTCGTCGCTCGATTTCTTCTTCAACAAGGATTTCCATAACATTTTGATAGGCTTGAGTTCTTTGCATTAACCCTGACTTCATTACGATAACTCAATTAATAGTTTTTATTATCATGATTCTCCAATGCTTAGGTTGATAAACAGGTTGATTTTGTGTATACGTTCTGTTTGTTTGAATAAATTCAATTAAAGTTATCGTAAAGATTTACACTACTTGATCTTTATAATGTTATTTAGCAAAGGGAACAGGGAATAGGGAGTAGGGAGTAGGGAGTAGGGAGTAGGGGTAACTATGTGCAATGCACCTCATAAGTATGGAAAATGCTATATCATAGTTATCAATAATTTCATTTCCCCATCTCCCCACACTCCCCCTGCTCCCGATTCCCGATTCCCGACTCCCGATTCCCTGGAAACAGATATAATAAAATAATTTGCTTAAAAAACCATTCCGATGATGTACGATACGATCGTGGTTGGCTCTGGTAATGGAGCCTGTGGGTTTCTGAGCTATTACCTAGAAGCTGGTAATGACAGGTCTATCCGGGAGCGGGTGTTAGTGCTGGAGGAGGGGGATGATTTCTTCACTACCAGCGACATTACCCACCAGAACAACTGGACTAAGTCCTACGCAGAGGAAAAGGTATTCAAGCTGCACAATGCCCTGACACCCAAGGGAATTCCGATTATATCCGGGCGGGCCTGCACTATGGGTGGTGGCGGATCCATTAATTACACCATGATGCATGAGTCGTCGGAGTGGCTGGCGACACATATTGGTCAAGATGAAGCCTATTGGGACAGCCTGAAGGCAGAGTTGAATCAGAAGTTTGCTAGACCAAACCCGGTAACCGATCCGTCACCTGTGACTAAACAAGTACTCCAGGCGGCTGAGAAGGTTGGTTTTGTGGTGAGCACAGACGCTATCGACAATATTCCTAATTTGGAGGTCAGCGATACCGGCCTGTTGCACCTTTTTCCAACCCAGTTCAACTCATTTGGGCAGCGAACCCACAGCGGAGTATCCATTGTCGATTGGTTTGGCCAGGGGGTGGAAATAAAGACTAGGTGTAGGGTTGAGAGACTTGAGTTTTCTAAGGAACAAGGGCAAAAACCACGGTGCGTGGCAGTACATGTTAAGTACTTGGACACGGGGATGACGGAGTGCTTGTCTTTGGATAGGAATGCTGGAAAGGTGATTATGTGCGCAGGGGGTGCAACGCCACGGCTGCTGTGGTCTCACCGAGAGGAATTGGGAAACGATCAGATCGGGCAGCATGTGAATGACCATATTGTCATGCCCCTGGGTATCTACGTGGTGGACAAGAGCATCGATGTTACCCCTCGGGATGTGTACATCCCTGTGTTTGGGACAACGGTATGGCAACCAGAACCAGAACAACCGGGACAGGAAACGGTTTGCTGCTTCGATTTCTTTTCTGGTAATTTTGAGAGGCTGTGGTTTATGATTGCCCACCTTTATCTGGCGTTCTTGTTCCCAAACTGGCTGAAGAGGTTCGTGATCAGGTTACCTTGGTTGTTTAATATCATCAAGAACGTGATTAGGGTGTTTCTTCAGGGAGTCAATTTGATCATTAACCTGTTATGGGGACTTTATAACTTAGTTCAAGGCAAACCATGGCATGATGACCCAAGCTTGATTACTGCGGCGATTAAGTTTAATGCTGCTAAAGAGGGTTGCTATTCAAGGGATGACTCTCGGATTGAATTAGATTTCTTTGGAGAAGAGGAACAATCCCATTTCAATCAGGATAAAGTGGTAGCTAACAGTGAGATTGCCAAGCACATGGCACTGTTGAATGGCTTGGGAGAACAGCCACATTGGTTAGTTAAGTGGTTCTTGCGACTGGTAACTAAGATGCCCTACCAGGAGAACCAGATTGAGGAGTATGTTGATGTTTACAGTCGCAGGTTTTTACTATCGGAGCAGCACTTGTCCGGGGGATGCCTATTCGGCAAGGCGATTGATAAAGGACTCGACAATGCAATAGATACTGGGAAAGTATACGGGTCAGCTAATGTGTATGTGGCTGACCTTTCTTCTGTGCCCTTGCCCCGGATTAGTACGCAGATGACAGCTTATTTGGTTGGTTTCCATGTGGCGAAGAGGTTATGTGTGGGGAGGGAATAGGGAGTCGGGAGTTGGGAGTCGGGAATCGGGAATGCTGTTAGTCACCCAGGTCATCATTCAGATTGCCCTCCTCATTGCCTTTAAGCAGTGCCCTTAAAGAATTATTTACCGTCGTTGGCACCTTGTCTCCATGAAGGGTCTGGTAAAATTCCAGCAGACGCTCTTTATCGAAGAGGGGAGATAATTTGACTTTGACTTTATGAATTTCATCCCGTCCTAAGTCCCCACCTAGTTCGCCTCCTACCTCGCCCCCAGTTCCTAGCACGTTAATTTTGATATTCCCTTTTGTACCTGCCTTAGCAGTTCGCTTGACACTAACTTGTAGTTCCAGTTCCACAGACTCAACACACAACAAGGGAGCATCTTTTTCCTGACCTGGTGCTACGGAGAGCAGATCGTGTTTAACCTGTTGGATAAACTCAGATAATCCAATGGCGCTGTTATCGTTGTTAGACATTAATGTTGTATTATTATTTAAGCAACAGCTTAACTATAGCCAGGGTTCTGGGTAGTTGTGACTGGCAAGATGCCAGTTCTACCTACCATTGACCACTGGCAAGATGCCAGTTCTA
>NZ_CEYLVT010000146.1:0-18507 GCF_982860115.1 Moorena sp. | reverse complement strand
GTCAAAACTTATTAACTAAGGCTCCACTCTACTAAGGTTTCGTTTCCGGCACACCGGAACCTGGATCCTCGATCCAAACGCTTCGGGAGATTTGGCCTCTACTGTTCTTGGTTCCGGCCAGGATCAGCAAGCCGAGTCGTTGAGCGAAGAATCCCCGCGTCTTTAGACCGGGGAGTGTCAAAATTAAATAAGCATTCAAATCGACTAACAACCAATGGGAAATCTTAAAGTCGAAGCTCAGCTATCCTACGACCAGTTACTTAAAGCTGTTGAACAACTCAGTTTATCTGAACTGGAGAACGTTGGAGCATACATCATGTCCCTCCAGGCAAAACGCAAAGCCCCCAGTCTTTCTTCAGATCAGGCTAGGTTGCTAATTACTATTAATCAAGGTGTACCACCAGACATTCAAAACCGCTACGATGAACTGATTGAAAAACGAAGAATGGAGATGCTAACACCTGAGCAGTATACGGAACTTTTGGCTTTAAGTGATCAAGTGGAAACCATCGAAGCTAAACGTGTCGAAGCCATGGCAGAATTAGCTCGTTTGCGCCAAATATCCTTAAGCACCCTGATGGCAGATTTGGATATTCATCTCCCTGGCAATGTCTGATAAATCAATTAAAGCAAAACATAGACAAGCAGTTGAAAATCCTATTGGTTTAATTTGGGACTTTATTCATCATTACAATTAGTCCTTACTTATTAGACCTCTCCACAAAAAATAATACAATAAATTAGATTATAAATTTTTCCTAAAGCATAACTAGTTAGAGTTACCACTGGCATACAATCGTAGACTGATTTATCTATGTTCTGCTTCTAGCTGATAACTAGACCCAGATTGCTCAAAGTGAAAATCCTGCCAAGTTGTCTGGACACTTCCATATATTGAGAGTAAACTGAAACACAAAACCCATAGTGTAGTAAAATTAACAGTTATTCTAAAATTCTGCTCAGCTATTATCAGCAATCTAACACCATTAACAGCATAGGTGTTCTTGACCTTGGCGAATTTAATTCGCCACAGGTCCCACCGAAGGATCTGATCTACCACTAGAGGTGATAAGCGTGCAATCCCAAGTAATCTCAACAACCCCAGGCTCATCAACTACCCCCACTCGCCGCACAGGAGCATTTGCTCTAATGGATAGTCTCCACCGTCACGGTGTGACCCATATCTTCGGCTATCCCGGTGGAGCAATTCTACCTATCTATGACGAACTATACCACTGGGAAGATGCTGGTAAAATACAGCACATCCTAGTCCGACACGAGCAAGGAGCATCCCACGCTGCTGATGGTTATGCTCGTGCTACTGGCAAAGTCGGTGTGTGTTTTGCTACATCTGGTCCGGGAGCCACTAACCTAGTTACCGGTATAGCTACCGCTCACATGGACTCAATTCCCCTAATTTGTGTAACCGGTCAAGTCCCCCGTCCTGCCATTGGTTCTGATGCCTTCCAGGAAACCGATATCTATGGGATTACTTTGCCCGTTGTCAAACACTCTTATGTGGTGCGTGACCCTGCTGATATGGCGCGGATTGTTGCCGAAGCTTTCCAGATCGCTAGCACCGGACGTCCTGGACCAGTCCTGATTGACATACCCAAAGACGTGGGTTTAGAGGAATGTGACTATGTACCTCTGGAAGCTAATCAACTCAAGTTGGTGGGCTATCGTCCAACAGTAAAAGGCAATCCCCGCCAAATTAACCAAGCCCTAAATTTAATTCGGCAAGCACGACGACCCCTGCTTTACGTTGGTGGTGGAACCATTGCTGCTGGTGCCCATGACGAACTGCGCCAACTAGCAGAAATCTTCCAAATTCCGGTAACTACCACGTTGATGGGTAAGGGAGCATTTGATGAATCCCATCCCCTATCACTAAAAATGCTGGGGATGCATGGTACCGCCTATGCTAACTTTTCTGTTAGTGAGTGTGACCTGCTGATTGCTGTAGGGGCGCGATTTGATGACCGGGTGACCGGGAAACTGGATCAGTTTGCCTCTCACGCTCAAGTCATTCACATCGACATTGATCCCGCTGAGGTGGGTAAAAACCGCTATCCCCAAGTACCGATTGTAGGGGATGTGCGTCGGGTTTTGCAAGATATGTTGCGCCGTTACCAGCAAATGAATATCTCAGCAGAACCTAATCAAACCCAGGAGTGGCTAACACGGATTAACCGTTGGCGTCAGGACTATCCCTTGCAGGTGCCTCAATACCCCGATAGTTTATCTCCCCAAGAAGTAATTGTAGAGGTAGGGCGTCAAGCACCAAAGGCTTACTACACCACGGATGTCGGTCAACATCAGATGTGGGCAGCCCAATTTCTTAATAATGGACCGCGCCAGTGGATTTCCAGTGGGGGATTGGGAACTATGGGCTATGGCATGCCAGCAGCCATGGGAGTCCAGGTAGCATTACCCGATCAGCAAGTGATTTGTATTGCTGGTGATGCCAGTATCCAGATGAATATTCAGGAGCTGGGTACCCTCGCCCAATATGGCATCAATGTTAAGACCGTGATTATTAACAACGGTTGGCAGGGAATGGTACGTCAGTGGCAACAAGCATTCTTTGGGCAGCGTTATTCCTCGTCAAATATGGAAGTCGGGATGCCGGATTTTGTGCAACTGGCTCAGGCCTACGGGGTTAAGGGCATGATAGTTACTACTCGGGATGAACTACAGGATGCGATCGCACAAATGCTAGCCTACGATGGTCCTGTCTTGTTAGATGTTCATGTCACCAAAGACGAGAATTGTTACCCAATGGTAGCCCCTGGTAAGAGTAATGCCCAAATGATTGGTTTACCAGAAAAACCAATCATCAAGAACCCTACGGAGCTAATCTATTGCAGTAACTGTGGTGCCAAGAATGTAGCAAGTAACAATTTTTGTCCTGAGTGCGGCACCAAGCTTTAATATTGTGTACCTAAGGATTTGACATTGCTGATTAATGGCATGATTTAGGCTAATCGGTCATAGATAATAGTAATGGATAGTAATGGTTAAGTGGTACTTAATTATTTACTAATTACCAGACTCTAGTTTATATCATTACTTAGTTCAGCAAAGTTGATAATTTCTCATTTTACCTTACTTACTTCGCTCACCAGCGGAGTTTTTTTTTGGTAAGTATCGTAAGTTAAATAGTAATTATTCTTAGTTAGTTTAATCACTTATATACGGTTTGGTTCTGGCTTGTGAACACACCTATTGCAGGAAAAGGCAAAATTCAAGAGGCATAAATACCAGAGCTGTAAGATATCCGGAGTTTTATTGTCCAATAAAAAAAGACTAAAAAAAACCATATAGGTTTACATCTAAAATAAAAAACCTATAGCACCTCAAGTAGCGTGCGCTACGCGCATTAGCTAATCCTAAATTAATTGCCAGATTGGTCATACTTGAGGAGTAATCATACATAAGGTATACATTCGTATACCTTATCCCATACATTAGTCTCCGATAATCAAAACATAAGCAACTTATTATCAATTACCAAAAGGTAAGATTTATTGCTTTCAGGCATTGCTAAGAAGTGATCTAACTAAAAATTACTCTTAAGTCAACATTAATTAATTCAAGCGCTTATTACTATTGTATATGATTAATACTAAGATAGTTCGGAATGGCCTAGCTCTCCTAGCTAGTAGCTTACTATTCACCCCCACTGCTGGTTTGGCTAGCTCTCCTCGTCAGGGGCAAGTTGAAAATAAATTAATCGCAGCAGCACAGTATTTAAGAAACAGCGAGTATATGCCAACTCATCGACCGGTAGTAAATAGACTTTCCCGGAACCAAGTCGATGCATTTACCCTGGAGCTAGAAGCTGGTAAATCTTATACCTTAGTAAGTTTTTGTGATGATGCTTGTCTTGATATTGACCTAGGTCTGTATGATAACAATGGCCAAACCGTTGACTATGATACTGACTATGGTCAATATCCCATTGTTCAAGTTACCCCTCGCGGTAGTGGGAAATTTATGGTTAAAGTCGGTATGCCCCACTGTGTAAGCTCTTCATGCTATTACGGAGTGGGGATATTCGCGAAATAGATCAAAACTGAGATCTTCCTTCCCATTTTGAAAAATTCATGCTATTATAATATGTGGTTCGGATCGACGCGATCGCAACGCCCAAACCTTGTCAGGACCGGAAGGTAGCAGCAATAAGGGATGCTTACGATAGGCGTGGACTCCGAGCCATTCTCGTAGCCACAGAAAATATCCACAACAAATAGCTACAAAACCTCTAGACTTCGCTTCAGTTGTCGGTAACTTGATATCAGGTAGCTTCCAGTAAGGAATATCCTCTAATTCTTCGAGATCACTTCGATAATTTCAGTATCTGAAATCATTTCCCCATTATGAACTAAATCCTGATGGTTGTTGGAATTTAGGGTAACCTTGATTTCATTTCTGCCAGGTTCAAGCTTGCCAATATAATACCAATTGCTGTAAATTCTGGTAATTTTTTTGCCATTGATGTATAGATGGCCATGTCCTTCTCCTGGTTGATGGGCTTTGCTAGCATTCTTGGGAGAAAATTGGAAGTTAGAAACCTTTATTTCTAAATTCCATCCTATCATCGGATCTGGAGACACCACTAGGTCAACATCTGGAACAGGTTGACCAGAAGGGATTTCCATTGTGCCATGATGATGACCCATACCTTCACCATGGTCACTACTGCTGCCAGCCTTGTGATTATGGTGATTATGCTCCATCTCTTTATTATGGTGATTACCGGTTTGGGTTTTATGACCATGGAGCTGTTCAGAATCATGATCTTCATGGCTAGCCATTCCACAACCACTACCTAGTAAGCTAATAGTTAGTAAACTGGTTGCTCCTAATCTAAAAATAGTTCTAAGTGCTGACAATAGTGCTAAGTGCTGAGGGGTAAGTAGGATTTCTTTGGGTCGGTAACTTAATACGCTCTTGCTCATCCGATCGACAGTTTTTGTTTTAACCATGGACTTTTATAAATTGCCCAGGTTATTTTACATCAGGTCAGCTACATTGTCAAAATACAAGCTGTAAAACCTAGTGATTAGCTTGGGTTTTTAGTTATTTTTATGAGTTAGTTTAGTTTTTTATTAGATATAACTACTGATTGCACCTCAAGTAGCGTGCGCGTAGCGCATATGCTAATTGCTTACATAAACCCTCTGAGATGGAATGATCTAGTAAGCAGTAATTTATAAAGGTTAAAGGTAAGTCTAGTTTAACTTTAACCTTTACTTTTTTTGATCACCAACCTACTTCTTGAGCTACTCCATACAATTCTTCTAAATGTCTGCAAAAATCACTGTAGGTTCCAATTGGGCGTGCGTCTAATCCAGTTAAATCTAAATTTTCTTCAGTACTTTTCTGTTGGAGGTCTACTCCTTCCTGCTTGTTCCGCATATTTAATCGGTAAGCATTTTGGTCTGGATAAATTTCAAAAATTATCTCGATCGCGTCTTCATAGGTGTCTAAGGAAAGGCTGAGATCGAAGGGCTTTCCAGGTAAAACCAAGCTTATGCTGTCATAGCCTGTTACTTCTTCTGTGTAAAAAACTTGGGATTCGGACATGGTGATAATTATTTGAGTCCAGGCAGGAAAGCTAGTCATTTTTCTTCTCCTTTAGGTAGTGATATAAATGCCCCTGGGATTAACCTGGAACTAGGATGAAACGCAATAAATACACCGACGCTACAGTTGAGCAATAGGTGATTCACCGGTGATTCACCACGGCACTAGGGAGGCTATCCCAATAAACAATACTAAAAATAAAAATAGTAGGGTAACTATGATAGCAATAATGACGAAGGATGTGAGCGCCCAACCCCGTTGATGGCGCTTAAAGGCTTTGATACTCTTCCAACGGCGACTTTTCCATGCCCACTCATTGCCCTTGATGCCCAGAATAATCCCCATCACTGGCCAAGCCAGAAATCCAGTCACTAACGATAGATCACTCCAGGCAATCAGTCCAATCCATACTTGATTGGTGACACACCACAAACCTGGTAAACAAAAGGCACCCCAGTTCCAGCCTTGAATCTCTGCTGGGACTGGAACAGATTCGTCAAACACTTGCTTGCAACCGGAATTATTAATGGGAGTTGGTGGTGGGTAGGATTTAGACTGGGGAGTGACAGCTACAGTACCCTTGATTTCTGTTTCTCTAACCTTAGAATCATCAGAATCATCGGTTTGGATTAGGTCTAGAACCTCTTGAGCTGATTGGAATCGCTCAGAGGGTTGGGATGCTAGCAAACGAGAGAGGATAGGATTAAACTCTGGGGATAGGGTTAGTTCTTCTTCAGTTCGCCAGTTGAGGGTATAAGGATCAACCAGTTCCTGGGGCTGTTTGCCAGTCATCAGTACTAGCGCTGTTACTCCCAAAGCATACAGGTCACTATGGGGAGCAGCAATCCCTAGGCGTAGCTGTTCATCAGGGGCATAGCCAACTTTACCTAGGCAAGTCCCACCAGCGTAGATGGCAGAGTTTTGCCCACTGGTTACAGGAGTATTCACTTCTAGGGCAATTTGTTTGACACCACCCAAGTCAATTAATATTGGTAGTCCATCGGAAGCACGACGGATAATATTGTCCGGAGCAATATCCCGGTGAATTATGCCTAATTGGTGTAGGTAGCTTAAGACCGGGAGCAATTGCTGAAACAGTTGGAGAATCTCGGTTTCGCTGAACCTTTCCCCTTTGCTTACTCGTTCTTCGAGTAAGGTTTGATAGGTTTTTCCTTCAATGTAGTCTTGGACGAGAAACAACCGTTTGCCATCCCGAAAAAATTCCCAGAATCTCGGAATTTGGGGGGATGAAAGCTTGTGCAGCATGGTTGCTTCCCGTTGAAATAGTTCTTCGGCTTTTTCAATGGGTTGGGTGCCCTGGTTTCTTGGAGTCAGCTCTTTTAGGGTAACTAGTTCATTAAAGCGTCCAGTGTCTTTGGCCAGGTAGGTTTTGCCAAATCCCCCTTGTCCTAAGGTACGTTGAATAATGTAGCGATCGCGTAATCGGCTTCCAGTCTCTAATCTATGGTCTACATTAGTATGGTCTACATTAGTATGGTCTACATTAGTATTATTTAGATTAGTCTCTAGGGGACTGCTACTGGGAGGAGGTAGAGAGGCACCACAACGAGAGCAAAAACTTGCCCGACTGGGATTGGTTTGCTCACATATCATACAAGTGATTGAATTCATGGCTCCACTCTTTTGAATACCAGTTGGGTTCATGCCGTTGCTGCCTAGTTAATTGGTATTATATTTGGCACTATAATTGGCTCGATATGATCTATTTTAGCCACCATGAGAAAAATTATAGTTCATTCAAATGCGCGGCTTGGAGTAAGTATTGTGGAGGGTTGATGGTTAATTGTCAAGGAATTGTTAATTAATTGTCAACGGAAGGTAGCAATCTTAATAAGACTTAATCAGAAATAGTTAATAAGAAATATTTAAGAATTTAGCAATGTAGCAATTATTAACGATTTCGCTATTAAAATTCAAAGTTATGTGCGTAAAACGTGGGTGATGGTGCAAATAACAGGAACAACAAAGTTACTGGGTGTGATTGGTGATCCAGTGGAACATTCGTTATCACCACTGATGCATAACCGAGCGATCGCATCCTTGGATGTGGATTATGTCTACCTAGCTTTACCGGTAAAATCAGCAGATTTGAAAAATGCGATCGCTGGTTTTGAGGCGATTGGTCTAGTGGGCTTCAGTATCACTATTCCCCACAAACAGACTATCATCCCCTTGTTGTCGGAAATTTCAACAGTGGCTCAAGGGGTGGGAGCAGTGAATACGGTTTATCGCACCGATCAGGGTTGGATTGGTACGAATACCGATATCGAAGGATTTATCTCCCCGTTGCAACGGTATAACCGGGATTGGAGTCAAACTACTGTAGTCATTTTGGGGTGTGGTGGTGCAGCACGAGCCGTAGTAGTCGGTTGTGCTCAACTCGGTTGTACTGAGATTCATGTGCTTGGCCGCAATCAGGAAAAGTTAGGTCAATTCAAGGAAAGCTGGATTAATTCTTCCCTTGCTATTACTATTCATACTCATCCTTGGGAACAACTACCGGAACTCCTGGCCCAAGCCAATTTGTTGGTTAATGCTACTCCGGTGGGAATGTATCCCAAGGTCGAGCACTCTCCTGTTGATGAGCTAGCTATGGCCAGGTTGCCGGAAAATGCGATCGCTTATGACTTGATATATACTCCTAATCCCACTCAGTTTTTACGACAAGCCAAGGAACAGGGCGCGATCGCCATTGATGGATTGGAAATGCTGGTGCAACAGGGAGCAGCAGCTTTCAAAATTTGGTTAGGACAAACTCCGCCAGTGGATATTATGCGTCACGCTCTGCAGGAAAAATTGGGATTGTTGAAAAGTTAGTGGCATAGCGCTATTATAAATCCCGGCAAGAGACATAGTGATACCAAGGCTTGGGTGGGCTAGTGGTATCGGTAGGGAAAGAGGTGAGAATGATCGTACCATCGGGACCAGTCATCCAGCCTTGAGCTTCCACAATTCGTTTTGGCTTAGAATTCTGTGGAATAGAATTCTGTTCGGTGGAGGGAGCTAAGGTCTGATTGTTATCAAGATTGTTATCACTTTCCTTAAGGGTTTGATCATCAAGAGTCACCCAATCAGCAATGATGGTTTGACCAATAATCGGGTCGAGGGGACTAGCCGGAATGCCACCGCGTCCAGTAACGATAAATTCACCAAGTTCATCGACTGAGACTTTCCCACTTCTCGGACAGCTAGCAACAATCAGTGATGATGGGTCAGTTAAATTAATTGGTAGTTGATCTAATCCCCGAGAAGGGTCAATATTGCCGGTATTGATGGTCACTATTCCTTGTGGACCAAACTCAGAACTGGCATCGATATCATTAGTGCGATTGCCTGGGATGGCTCTGCGCTCCTCAATCAGACGGACATCTTCCGCATCAATGGTGATATTACCACCTTGTCCCTGTTTAGCTTTGGCAATGATATCGCTACCATTATCACTTGAGGGAAAGGCAATTAAGACGTTGGTATCAATAGTAATGTTGCCACCTGTAGCTGTGTTAGAAGCCTCTGCGGAGATTAGGCTTTCGTTAAGCATCGCTATTGATTCTGATACCTTTAGTGTGATATTCGCTCCTGATTCTCCAGTCTCGGGAATGTCAGCAGTTTTAGCTTCTAGTGTTCCGTTGTTAAGCAACAGGGAATTAGCCGTAATGTTCAGATTACCTGCTACCCCGTTGTCACTGGTTACGGTTATTTTCCCTCCATCTTCAACTTTCAGGGAATCAGTTAGATTGATAGTAATATCACCAGCTACACCACTTAACTCGCCGAAGCTGTCAGACAGTAAACCACTGGAAATATCATTATTAGTGGGACTAACTCCAGAGATAGTAATCGAATTAGCATGGACGTTAATATTACCAGCATTGGCTCCACTCTCACCAATTTCAATTGGTGCGCCGAGGCTACGCTGACCAATCAGATAGTGCTGGGCAACAGTTTCAGGAGATAGGGCTGTGTTGTAGACTGCTACTTCATCAATGACACCATTGAAAGGTTGGTTTAAGTTCTTATACTGCGTCTACTGCCCGATCAATATGCGTGGGTCTTCGCCATTAAAAAACCCTTGATTATTGCGATTAATTTCCCTGCCATTGACAAAAATAGTGTTAGTATCGGAATCTTTGTCGTAACTAGCTACAACATGATACCAAGTATCTACTTCAATGATGTTATCTGGTGTTTCCAAATCATTGGGAAAATCACCGAAAGCAACAGAAGCGTTCTCGTTCAATCTGAAATATAGACTTTCACTTTTGTTATTGTCACTCCTTATCCGTTTATGTATCCCGAAATAGGCTTGCCTTTCTCCAATTTCGTTTGGCTTTATCCAAGCTTCTACAGTAAAGGATTGATTCGAGATATCTAAATCTGAACCTGATTGAACAGTACCTATATCCACAGCAGTATCATCCTGGCCATTAAATTCTCCTGCTGTACCGGATATCCCTGGAACACCCTGAGTTACACCCCCTTCATAGGTACCATTGAAGCCATTGCCAGTAGCATTAAAAGCCGTTGAGCCACTAGTTTCATCAAGACTCCAGTAGACGATTGGGTTATCACCCAGCACTGCTTCGTTATAGGTTGTGTCAGGATCAGCCAGTACTTGTTGCACTAGCCTGACTGGGTTAAATCCTTCGGTACGGGTTGCAATAGTGCTCCCGTTGGTGAGGGATAGGGAGTCAGTCCAAATCTCAATATTTCCACCATTACCACGACTTTTAGCTCCTACTTCACTCAAAATATTACTGTCATTGGTGAGAACAACTGAGTCAGCTTCTTTTACAGATATGTTTCCAGCATTTCCTGGACCAAAGGTAGCAGCAGAAATTTCACCTCCGTCTCTGAGGGTCAGCTGATTTGTTGAGATAGTTATCGGTCCCGCATCACCTGTCCCAGTAGTGCTAGAATCTACCTTTGCTGTATTTGTAATGGCAATAGAGTTAGCTTCAATGTCAACCTTACCGCCATTTCCTATAGCACCTTGCTTTACCTCACTTAAAACACCGCTGGCTATAGTTTGATTGAACTGATTTACCAGATTCCCATCAAAACTGATGTCCTCTGCTCTAATTGTTACGTTGCCTGCGTTTCCTTTTCCGAGTGTAGAGGCAACTATTCGAGCACCGTTAGTGAGATAAAGTGACCGAGTTTCAATATCGACATTGCCACCACCGTTATTGCCATCAGTGGCTTCACCACTTGAATTAACCCGAGTCAGGATAGAGTTTTGGCCTCCATCCAAGATTACTGAATCACTAGCGCGAATGTTGACATTGCCACCATTTCCCCGTCCGATTAGGTTGGACTGTAGCGAAGTATTGGTTACAGAAACTGACCTGGCCTGGATATTAATATCACCAGCAGTACCAGTGCCTTGTCCCTCAACACTAGTGACGGCACCACGACCCCTAAATGCAACCGTATCCCTGGCAACAATATTAATATCGCCAGAGTTCCCCTGAGACTTTGTCAACTGACCTGTGCTATTTATATCTGCGTCTCCAAGTCTGGCTTGCAGTTGACCGCCACCTTTGACAATTAGAGAACCTGTAGTAATGGAAATGCCACCGCTATTACCGGTAGCTCCTTGTCTGATAATGTTGAGTATGCCAGTGCGATTATTTACTGTCTCCTTTTCCCCTTTAAAGCCTTCAAAAGTAACTGTATCATCAGCAACAATGGTGACTTTACCGGCATCTGCTTTATCAAAGGTACTTGTTTCGATCTGAGCACCGCCTGTGGCCAACAGTGACCCAGTATCGATAGTGATATCCCCACCCGTTTCTGTGCCGAAGGTATTGCTAATAATGAAACTTCCGTCAAGGGATAGTTGATCATTTGTAACCACAGTAATATCCCCTGCTTTACCAGAATCGGAAGACGCATCAATGCGTTCACTGATGTCAATCCCGCCTCGATAATCAATAATCACCTCACCACTATTTCCCTCAAACTCGCCGAAATCGTCATCAGTGCGGAGTGTTCCAATCTCCAGCTTGTTACTAGGATTAGCTCCATTCGGTTGATACTGATTCGTTAAAAATACCAGTCCATTCGGTGCTTTAATCGAGATGTCACCAATCGTAATATCAGCAGCAGTTGCACCAGTAACCACATTAGGGGCAAGATTTCCACTATCGGTATTTCCTGGAAAACCGCCGAGTAATGTCCAATCTATGCCAGCACGGATATCTAAAGTAGGTTGACTACTACCATCAATTACGAAAGACGTTCTCCCTTCATCGGACAAGGTGACATTAGCCAGACTAGCCAAGAAGGGATTGGAGTTATTAGGACTAATGGCATTATCAGCTGTATCGGTAGAGTTAATCTCAACATCACCAACGGTAACACTCCCTCCTGCCAAAATATGGAGTGACGCTCCGGTATAGTTTCCTAAACTGACATCCCCATTGGCCAGAATAATGGGATCATGGGGACTGAATAAATTTCCGGGTAACCCATCCAACTGCTCGATGCTGATATTTCCGCCAGCGGTATAGTGAGCATCCCCCCCTACCGGATTATGCGATCGCAACTGTAAATCAGAACTAGCCCATAAACCACTATCGGTATGGTTATGGGCAGCAATAGTAATTGACTGATTACCCTGAATTAGTAGCAACCCACCAGAGTACGCTCTAAACGGTTGCGCTACACTATCCCTGATGCTGACTGTATCTTCTCCGAACAGAGTCAAATCCCTACCAGCCTCTAGTTGACCCTGTAAATCCAACTTGCCAGCGGCTAGGGTTAAATCTTGTCCTACTGCTAAATTCCCAGCATTGGTAATTGTGCTCCTGGGGTCATATTTGCCATACTGCAATCCTGGGGTGATATTAATGGTTAGCAGTGGCGGTGCTTGTGGGGATGTGGCACTAAACTCCTGGCCATCACCAAATACCAAACTATTGGTAGTAGACGCGAAAAACGAACCAGCTACATCTAAGCTGGCATTTGGTCCAAACACAATACCATTGGGATTTAGCAAAAACAGATTTGCTGCACCATCTACTCCTAAAGTACCTAGAATATTAGAGATATTACTTCCAGTTACTCGTGTTAAAATCCTCTGAATTCCCGAGGGATTAGCAAAATAAACCCGTTGTAGTTCTCCTACATTAAATTCCGCAAAACTATGGAACAAATTCTCCCCACGAGTTGCTCCTCCTTCAATTAAATCTGCCTGCGCCCCCTTGACCTGTACATTAGGAGTTACCCTTGACGCTTCATTTCCCAAGCTACCATCGGGAGTAATATCAGCTAAAACTGGAGCAGAAAACCCCCAAGCTAAACCTGTGGTTAGGCAAATTATCTTTAATTCTAAACAAGCACCGAAAGCCATAAGTATTCTAACCAATCAAATGGTATTTTTGGCTAATCATATAACAAATGATACCTGATTAAACTCAAAAAAAATATTTACTTAATAAATTTTAATAATTATATTAAATATCACGTAAATTATTAGTAAAATTATTAGTAAAATCATTAGGTGAATTATTAGGTTGGAATCCAACAGGACTTAAGCTGCCAACCGGTTTTAGTAAGTAATAAGATAAGTAAGTACGTAAGCTGATAGCTGATAGCTGATAGCTGATAGCTTAGGTAAGTACTACGATTAGAGGACAAAAGCGAGCACTAACTATGGGCAATACCTTTGGACATCTGTTTCGGATCACTACATTTGGAGAATCCCACGGGGGTGGGGTTGGGGTAGTCATTGATGGCTGTCCACCGCGACTGGAAATTTCTGCAGCAGAAATTCAGGTAGATTTAGACCGCAGGCGTCCAGGTCAGAGTAAAATTACTACTCCTCGTAAAGAAACTGATACCTGTGAAATTGTTTCGGGACTATTTGAGGGTAAAACCCTGGGCACACCAATTATGATTATGGTGCGCAATAAAGACACTAGGCCCCAAGACTATAGCGAGATGCAAAAGACCTATCGGCCTTCCCATGCTGATGCTACCTATGATGCTAAGTATGGCATTCGGAACTGGCAGGGGGGAGGACGTTCCTCTGCACGGGAAACCATCGGGCGAGTGGCAGCGGGTGCGATCGCAAAAAAAATTCTCCGGCAAGCTGCTGGTGTAGAAGTCATTGGCTACGTCAAGCGTATCAAAACCTTAGAAGGTATCGTAGACTCCAACACCGTCACTCAAGACCAGGTAGAAAGTAATATTGTGCGTTGCCCTGATGGGGAATGTGCTCAACGGATGATTGAACTTATTGAAGAAACTGGACGTAGCGGTGATTCCATTGGGGGTGTAGTAGAATGTGTGGCTCGCCATATACCCAAAGGATTGGGAGAGCCAGTCTTTGATAAGCTAGAAGCCGATTTAGCCAAAGGGGTGATGTCCCTACCAGCTAGTAAAGGTTTCGAGATTGGCTCTGGGTTTGGGGGCACTCTACTTACCGGCAGTGAACATAATGATGAATTTTACACAGACGAAACCGGTGCAGTGCGTACTGTTACCAATCGCTCCGGTGGTGTTCAAGGTGGCATTAGTAACGGTGAGACTATTATTATTAGAGTAGCGTTTAAACCCACTGCTACCATCCGCAAAGAACAACGTACTGTCACCAGTACTGGCGAAGAAACCATTCTTGCTGCTAAAGGACGTCACGACCCTTGTGTTTTACCTAGGGCCGTACCTATGGTAGAAGCAATGGTTGCTTTGGTATTGTGCGATCACCTGTTGCGTCATCAGGGTCAGTGCGGTACTTTGAAGCATTAACTTACCAATGAAGATAAGCACTTCCTCCGAGTTTTCGGTTAAATTTTGGGGAGTCCGAGGCAGTATACCTAGCCCTGGACAGGACACAATTCAATATGGCGGCAATACGTCTTGTGTAGAGATGCAAGTGGCTGGGTTACGCCTGATTTTCGATGGTGGTACTGGCTTGCGGTTGCTGGGAAAAAGCCTTAAGCAGCAGTTACCCATTGAAGCTTATTGGTTTTTTACTCACTACCACTGGGATCATATTCAAGGCGTGCCATTTTTCATTCCAGTCTTTGTGGAAGGGAACATTTTACATATTTATGGCGCAGCTCCCCCTGGGGAGTGCATGGAGAAACACTTCAAGGAGCGGGTGTTACACTTGAATGCTCCAGTTCCTACTAAGAGAGTAGAGGCAAATTTGAAGTTCTATGACTTAGAACTAGGTCATAATACTGTCACCATAGACGATATTACCATAGAAACTGCTGCTTTGAATCATCCTAATGGTGCTATTGGCTATCGCGTAACCTGGCAAGGGCATTCCGTGTGCTACTGCACCGATACAGAGCATTTTACCGACCGCCTTGATCAAAATGTGGTGTATCTAGCCCGTGATGCTGATATGTTAATCTACGATGCTATGTATACCGATGAAGAATACCACAACCCCAAATCTCCCAAAGTAGGTTGGGGACATTCCACTTGGCAGGAAGGGGTCAAGCTGGTAAAAGCTGCTGGTGTTAAGAAACTGGCTATCTTCCACCACGAACCCAATCACTGTGATGATTTTCTCGACAACCTAGCGGTGGAAGTCAAAGAAGCCTTTGATGGCGCGTTTCTAGTCAAAGAAGGGATGATTGTTAAGGTAAAGTAATGGTTCAGGGTTGAGGTTTAAGGTTTGAGGTTCAACGTTGTTGATCATTATTGATCTACCGGTAAAGCATAGATGCCCAGATGGTTGGCAACTGGACGTTGGCGGGTAGGAATACGAGTCTGAATCGGTGAATTTAATACCCGTAACTTAGTCTTATTTGCTACTACCAGAGTGGTGGAACCACCCCCATCCAAATTGAGGGCGCTATCGGCTCCTAATTCTTGAATAATAGTAGTCAACTCAGCCAAACTAACTCCTTCGCTGTAAAACCGCTGGCGACCATCAACAATAATTAACCACAAAGTTTTGCCTGATTTATCAATAGCGACAGCAGTGCGGGGAGAGAATAGGTTCTCACCTCCACGACCTCCCAATACTGCTGGCTTTCCTTCTTTTAGTAAAATTTCTCTACCGGCTAGTCCCTCCGATGTGCCTATAGGACAACGCTGTTGATAGATTTGAGCATAGATTTGAGCGCGGAGAAACTTTGAAATACAAAGCACCGAGGAAGTTGCTTTTGGAGGAGCATAGGATTTGCCCTCAGAGATAACTTGCCCTTGTACTATGACCGGATCACTAGGTTTAGGATAGGAATTCGGTGGATACTGCCGAAAAGGATAAAAGAAACTACCATTAATAGCTAATTGTAAGTTAAACTCCTGCACAAATTCCGAAGTAGTCCGGGCAGCAAATTCGTTTTTATTGACTTTATTTCCTGGTGTAACTAATAGTTTAATTCCTGGTGCGGTTAGGTCTATGGTAACAGTATGTACCATCAGCGGACGGGGTGAGTTGCGAGCATCTCTTTGATACACAATGCCTTGGAACAGTTGTTGCTGCTTGTCGGTGGGAAGCGGACGCTTGACCAGCAATCCGCCATAGATCAACAGTGGCACGCTCACAATACTGATGCTGGTGGTAAGCAGAATTCGCTTCAGTCTAGTTATAATTATTTTTGTCATGGTATAATTAAAGGTTAGCCTTTATATATAAGACCAATCCACCAACTTAACCTACTCGCCTGTCAATGGCAAATTGTCGTGACATTGGTTTAATTGCTGACTTACCTTATTCGTGTAGGTATCTACCAGATCAGAAATCGACTATGACAGAATCAATTCGCTTCCTCATGTGTCCCCCTGACCACTACGATGTGGATTATGTGATTAATCCTTGGATGGAAGGAAATATTCACAAGTCATCGAGGGATCGCGCTGTAGAACAGTGGCAAAAACTCCACTATGTCATCAAAGAGCATGCCCTAGTCGATTTAGTTTCTCCTCAATCCGGTTGGCCAGATATGGTATTTACAGCCAATGCCGGATTAGTCTTGGGCAAGAATGTAGTGCTTAGCCGCTTCCTCCACAAAGAGCGCCAAGGAGAAGAACCTTATTTCAAGCAATGGTTTAATGACAATGGCTACACTGTCTATGAACTTCCTCAAGACTTACCGTTTGAAGGAGCTGGGGATGCTCTGCTAGACCGGGAAGGGCGTTGGCTATGGGCTGGCTATGGCTTCCGCTCAGAACTTGATTCCCATCCATACCTTGCTAAATGGTTAGATATTGAAGTTGTGTCCCTGCGGTTAATGGATCAACGCTTCTATCACTTGGACACCTGCTTCTGTCCCCTGAGTGGTGGCTATTTACTCTACTATCCCCCAGCATTTGATTCCTATTCCAACCGCTTAATCGAAATGCGGGTAGCACCGGAAAAACGAATTGCCATCGAGGAAGCTGATGCAGTGAACTTTGCCTGCAATGCGGTCAATATTGATCAACTTGTAGTGATGAACAAAGTTAGCGATCGCTTAAAAGATCGGCTCGGTCAAGCTGGGTTTGAGGTGATTGAAACTCCCTTGACGGAATTTCTCAAAGCTGGTGGTGCTGCTAAATGCCTAACCTTACGGGTAACTGAACCAGTCCGCAGTGAAATCCATGGCAATCAACCGGTTGAAAGCCGCATTATTCGTTTGGAAGGTCATTTGCTTGATTCTGGTATCATCAGCCGTGCCTTGGATTTAATTGTAGGAGGTGGGGGTAGCTTCCAGGTACTTAACTTCGACCTAGGAACACAGCGGCAAAGCACCTCTAATGCTGAACTGAAAGTCTCCGCACCAGATCATGAGGTGATGGCAGAGATTATGACCAAGCTGATTGATCTAGGAGCTGTCACTCCTGCCCAAGAGGTGTGTGATGCTAACTTGGAACCTGTGACTCAAGCAGGGGTTGCTCCGGATGACTTTTATGTTACTACCATTTATCCCACGGAAGTACGAGTTAATTGTGAGTGGGTGAAGGTACAACATCAACGCATGGATGGTGTGATCGCAGTAACTGAAACCCCAGACGGTGTAATCGCTCGTTGTAAACTGGTGCGGGATTTGGAAGTTGGAGAGCAGGTGATCCTGGGAGTAGAAGGAATCCGCACAGTGCGCAAAACTGAATCCCGTGAACAACGCAATCAGCAAGAATTTAGTTTTATGGCATCTGGGGTCTCTAGTGAGCGCCGGGTAGAATTAGTAGTGGAACAAATTGCCTGGGAGCTGCGCCAAATCCGAGACCAAGGCGGCAGAGTAGTAGTGACAGCAGGACCTGTGGTGATTCACACTGGCGGTAGTGAACATTTATCCCGTTTGATTCGACAAGGGTATGTTCAGGCGCTGTTAGGGGGAAATGCGATCGCAGTTCACGACATCGAGCAATCCCTGATGGGAACCTCCTTGGGTGTGGATATGAAACGAGGAGTAGTTGTCCATGGTGGACACCGACACCATCTCAAAGTAATCAATGCTATCCGTCGCTGCGGTAGCATTGCCCAAGCTGTAGAACAGGGTGTATTAACTAAAGGGGTGATGTATGAGTGCGTCCGCAATCACGTACCATTTGTTCTAGCCGGTTCCATCCGAGATGATGGTCCTCTGCCAGATACCCAGATGGATTTGATTAAAGCACAGCAAGAGTATGCCAAGTTATTGGAAGGGACAGATATGATCTTGATGCTGTCTACTATGCTCCACTCTATTGGTGTGGGAAACATGACTCCAGCCGGAGTGAAGATGGTCTGTGTGGATATTAACCCCGCCGTAGTGACAAAATTAAGCGATCGCGGTTCAGTAGAATCGGTTGGTGTTGTCACTGATGTGGGTTTATTCCTTAGCTTGTTAGTGCAACAGTTAGATAAGTTAACCAGTCCTTATCTAGTCAAGTAATTACTTTAACTGTTTAAGAATTAAGAATTAAGAATTAAGAATTAAGAATTAAGAATTATACATTCTACATTCT
>NZ_CEYLVT010000145.1:4107-18531 GCF_982860115.1 Moorena sp. | reverse complement strand
GGGAGGACTTCAGTCAAAAATACAACATTATGTGATCGCACCTGCGGAATGTGGGTTTAAACATTCTGTATTGATATAACCTTAAACCTTAAACCTACCCGACAACAGACACCTAGGGCGAAAAACCTTAAACCTTAAACCTTAAACCTTAACCCTTAAACCTACCCGACAACGGACACCAAAGGCGAACAACCGTAGGCCAATAGGCCACGCTACGCGAACAACCTTAAACAGTTAACCTTGGCCAATAGGCCACGCTACGCGAACAACCTTAAACCTTGGCCAAAAGGCCACGCTAAGCGAACAACAATTAACAAATAAAATGACCTACGAATATATATACTCAGGGACTTTACCAGCCGATGCTCTTACCTATGTGAAGCGACAAGCAGATAATGATTTATATGAAGGATTGAAGGCTGGACAATTTTGTTATGTATTGAACTCAAGGCAGACTGGAAAATCTAGCTTACGAGTGCAAGTAATGCGTCGGCTTGAAGCGGATGGGGTTGCCTGTGCAGTAATTGATTTATCCATGGATGGTACCCAGCATGTCACTCTCGATCAATGGTATGCCAATATTGTCCGCTCTCTGGCTAGAGACTTCGAGCTAGATATTAATTTACGCACTTGGTGGCGTGAGCGATCAATGATATTTGCGGTGCGGCGATTGAGAGAATTTCTTGAAGAGGTTTTGCTCCAGCAAGTTACTCAAAATATTGTAATTTTTATTGATGAAATTGATAGCGTTCTTAGCCTGGATTTTCCAACTGATGATTTTTTCGCCTTTATTCGCGCCTGCTATAACCAACGTGTAGATAAGTCAGACTACCAACGCCTTACCTTTGCGCTACTTGGAGTAGCAACACCATCAGATTTAATTCAAGATAAAAAACGCACACCCTTTAATATTGGTCAGGCGATTCAGCTATATGGCTTTCAGTTGCACGAAGCCCAGGGATTAGCGGAGGGATTACAAGGAAAAATTAGTAATCCCCAGGATGTCCTGAAACAGGTTTTGTACTGGAGTGGAGGTCAACCTTTTTTGACCCAAAAGCTTTGTAAACTCTTGTTGGATTCTGTATCTACTATCCCCACAGGTGGTGAGTCAGAGTGGGTTGATAAATTAGTGCGATCGCAAGTGATTGATGATTGGAAATCTCATGATAATCCGGAGCATCTTAAAACGATTCGTGATCGTCTTCTTAAGAATCAGCAACGGACTGGGCGATTACTGGGATTGTATCAGCAAATTCTGCAACAAGGAGAAATTGTTTCTGATAACAGTTTTGAGCAAATAGAATTGCGGCTATCGGGATTAGTGGTTGAAGAGCAAGGAAACTTAATAAGTTATAACCGTATTTATCAAGCTGTTTTTAACCAAAATTGGGTAGATAAAGAATTAGCAAATTTGCGACCATATAGTAATGAAATTGCTGCTTGGTTAGACTCCGATTGTCATGATACATCCTGTCTTCTGCGAGGACAACAGTTACAGGATGCATTAAGATGGGCGCTTGGGAAAAGTTTAAGTCATCAAGATTATCAGTTTTTGACCACTAGCCAAGAATGGGAAAAGCGAGAATTTAAAAAGGCGTTAGATGAAATTCAACGGTATTCAGAAGCCAGACGACAAGGGAAACTGAATCCAGCCTTAGCGGCTACGACTAAGGAAACTATCTATGAGTCTCTTCAACACCTGACCCCAGAAAGTTTTAAACATATTGTTTCCAACCTTGAATTAGACTTAGGAGTTTTTAATCAAACCTTATCCATGATGGATACTCTGCTAGACCGAGAAGGGTTTGATTCCATTTTCAATGAAATGTTACGGTCTATCACCTTCAAAACTGGCGAGATACTACAGGCAGACCGCACGACTATTTTTTTATTAGATGAAGCCAAAAATGAACTCTGGTCAATTGTGGCTAAGGGTGAAGAAGGAGACTCAGAAGAGATTCGGGTTCCTGCGGATAAAGGGATTGCTGGTTATGTTGCTCAAACTAAAAAAACTGTCAATATTCCTTACGATTTATATGACGATACCCGTTCTAATACTGCGAAGGAATGGGATACCAAAACTGGATACCGTACTTATACCATGCTGGCTTTACCCTTAGTTGATGAACAAGGAGATTTAGTGGCTGTTGTCCAATTACTAAATAAGTTAAAACCACCAATAGTTTTAGACGCGCCCTTAGCTGATAAAATTGATATAAAAGGGTTTACCCCAGAGGATGAAAAACTTTTTGCGCAATTCGCCCGCTCCATTCAAATGATTCTTAAATCCTCTCGGTTATTTTATAAAGCAGCTCAGAAACAACGAATAGCTTCAGCATTGATAAATGCGACACAATCTCTGGGTAAAAGTAGCTTGGATCTAGAAGAAACGTTGAATAAAGTGATGAATCAGGCTCAAGAGCTAATGTCTGCTGATCGCAGCACAGTCTGGATGTTAGATGAGGAACAGGATGAATTATGGACAAAAATTACGGTTGCTGATGGCACATTAAAAGAAATTCGGATTCCCAAAGGAGCTGGCTTTGCTGGTCAAGTTGTTACTACTAAACAGCCATTGATAATTCCGTTTGATCTCTATGACCATCCCAATTCAGAAACTGCCAAACAAACTGATAGTCAAACCGGTTATCGCACCTGTAGTTTGTTAGGGATGCCTGTGTTTAACGCCGATAATCAATTAATTGCTGTTACCCAATTAGTCAATAAAAAGAAGCAGGGCAATTTTCCCCCATACAATCCCGCCGATTGGCCAAAGCCTCCCGATTGCTGGAAGGCAAGTTTTGATCGCAGGGATCAAGACTTGATGGAAGCCTTTAATATCCAAGCGGGTGTAGCGCTCCAAAATGCCAAACTGTTTAGTAAAGTCAAGCAACAACAGCTAGAGCAGCGAGATTTGGTCTTTAATGTATCTAGTGGTGTAATTTTTACCAATAAAACCGGTCAGATTATTCTTGCCAATGATCATGCTAAGGATTTCATTGGTTTGAAAGATATTGAGCAAAAGTCTTTACCGGAGTTGCTCCACATTAAAAATGGTAATTTTTCCCAATGGTTTGATGTAGCATTAGCGGCCAAGAATGAACAAGAACGTCGGCAAGATTATTCAGCTCAAACCTTAGTATCTCATAATACTCAAGCAGAACACAGTGTGAATTTATGTATTATCTCTTGTCCTGATGCTTCTGATGTTAATCAGATTTCTACTATCCTAGTAATTATTAATGATAGTGGCGATGAGAAACAAAAACAGGATCAGCAAAAGCTAGTGCGTAGTGTGTCGAGAGTCGGCAATCCTTATGGTTAAAATTATTTTATAATTAGAGATGATGTGGGTTCAATTAAGTGATGAATTTGGACTAGAAGCCAGTTATTTAATTAAGTTATTTAATTCAGGGTCATGTTTGGGTGTAAAACTGTAGATGCAAAATCCCTGAATCAAAAATGTCCGTATTTCTTGATTAAAATCTTGATTAAACTGTAGATGCAAAATTCCTGAAACGATCCATGATCACCAATTTACAATCAAGATTATCCGAGGCTTAAGCATTTTTATTTTGTTTTTTCTTTTATAAAGTCATTGACTCCTTTTAATGAATAATGTTCAACGACTTTGTTTCCGTCGTTATCAATAACTTTATACCGATATAGATCTGAGGGTCCAATACAACCATCATTTTCCACAATTAACTCCTTATAACCAAGTTCTTTTAATTTTTCATAACAGTTGTTATGTTTTTTGACATCAATGCTCTTATGATCAACAGAACACTCAAAGTTTGGTTTTACTCCAACCTCATATTTATCAGCTATCAGATCAACTTTTTCCTTTACATCTTTTAGCGTTGATTGAATCTCGTTTAACTTTTCTAGCACCTACTCATTCCTCCGGAATTTAATTTCATTCAATGTAAATACATTTTCAGTAATTTGCTGTGATCTAAATCAACTTCTGGCCTGTTCTTTATCACCGACATTCCATTTAAAAAAAAACTTGTTATTCTGAAGGTAAGCTATAGGATTTTTCTTTGAAGAATGAATATAATCTCTTAAAAAAAGGCAATAGGCATGCTAGCAATAGTTAATCAACTAGGGATGCCTCGCTACTGCCTACTGCCTACTGCCTACTGCCTACTCCCTGCTCCCTGCTCCCTAAAACCCAGGAGGAAAGTACCTCAAGAAATTTAAAACTGCTATTATAATCAATTGTCACTAACTTGAAACACCATCAAATGTTGGCTGGGTAAATCATTCTTGGTTTCTTGCCAAATTAAATTCACGGCTTCCATTTTTTTTTCACTTGCTTCTGAGTCATTTTATGCAAACCTTTAATAGGTATAAGTGGGTTTTCCTTTCGATATTATACTAGCACAACTCTTCCCTGTGGTTTGAGAGCTTTAACAATCGATTCCATCATTTATCGGGGATATTAAAGCTCATGGTAAACATCTACCATTAATGCTATGTTAATGCTATTTTCAGGAAGTTTAATATCAGTTAAACTTCCTGAAATTGTATCGACGTTTTTAACATTGTTATCTTCTGTTAAAAAGTCAATAACGTCGATCATTTCTGGCTGAATGTCTACTGCTAATACTTTTCCTTCCGGTACCAATGGAGCTATTCGGAAGCTAAAATAACCAGTACCTGATCCAATATCTGCAACAGTATCTGTAGGTCTTAAATTAAGAGCATCAATAACTACAGAAGGTTGCTCTTGGGATTCCCTGCTAGGGCGTTCCAGCCACAACATTTCCTGATGTCCCATTACTTTAGCAATTTCTCGACCCAGATAGAATTTGCCAATGCCATCTTTGCTATGAAAAGAGCGGATTTTGTAAACTTCACTAGCATTGATGTTTGATTTTACTTCCCGAGTATAGGTATAATTCGTTAGTACTAGGAATGGGATTAGTAAGACAGCGATCGCAGCTGCCAAGATATATTTCCTGAAGTTTGCCATAAAAAATCGAACCACTGAAAGTCCTGGGTATAACCCATGGATGCAGGTAGATTATAAATGAACTATTTACAATTAACCAATCACTAAGGAGCAGCAATAGAAAACCCCCGGCGAGTTGGTGGGTTTTCTGCTAACTGCACCTTGAAAGTGACGCGATCGCTAATGTCACCGCTTTTTACCTCCAATGTCCAATCCCCAGGACCTAGAGGCCAGAAGAAGGAATTGGATGAGTCGCTAGTTAGCTTTTCACCATTCAACCACCACTCCAGCAACTCAGACTTTACCCCAGCCACCTTGAACTCTAGCCGTTGAACAGCACTGTTGCTATCTTGATCCGATTCAGTAGGGTAGAGCACATATACATCCCCCTCCCGAGGAGACAAAATTTTCAGTTTCCCTGGCGCTAGATTTCCTTGGGGTTGTCTTGCTAACCACTCGTTGTATTCATCAGGTAAATTAACAATGTACTGGGGCGATTGCTGATTAGCTCCAACACTGGTGATCTGATAAAACGTATCGGATTGACGTTCGTAATCCTGGAGGTCGTCTGGATAGAAGTATTCCTGGACAACAGTTGGACAAGCAGGAGTGGGACGCAAACCGGAAAGGGCACACACTGGACGTTGAACTAAACCGGGAGGAGCTTGAAACGGAGCAGGTTCTTGAGATTGATGCAGGTGTAACATAATCCGATGCCAGAGGGGAGCAGCACCAATCACCCCAGACACTTGTTCCATGGGCTCACCATTAAAATTGCCTACCCAAGTGGCAACGGTATAGTTTTTGGTGAATCCCACAGTCCAAGTATCTCGGAAATTAGATGAGGTGCCAGTTTTAACGGCAGCGGGAAAAGGTAAATTCAGTACTGAATCGACACCAAACCCCTGAGCACGAGCTTGAGGGTCACTCAGTATATCTGTTATTAATGCCCAGGTTGAAAGGGTTGAAAGTTCAAGGTTGGAATGTTTAAGGTTATTGGGTTGTTCGCCTTTGGCCTTCGAGTAGGGTACGTTATTGGGTTGAAAGTTGGAATGTTGAAAGTTGGAATGTTGAAGGTTATTTGGTTGTTCGCCTTTGGCGTTCCGGTAGGGTAGGTTGAATAGTGGGCTTTGCATACTTGGGGGATGATCTGACAATTGTTTACTTTTCTGTATTCCCTGTCTTCGTGCTCTTGCCCCTCTTGGATAAACCGATAAATCATCCCCATTTTGCGAGGGGCTAGATAGGGTAGTGACGAGGGATGTGGATTCTCCAAGTCGTGCTAGGGTCAGGTAGGCGCGAGCTAGTTCCCAAAGACTAACTTCACCACTACCTAGGGTTAATCCTAATCCATAATGTTCTGGAGACTGGGTGAGGTGTTCAAAGCCTAGTTGATGTAAGTGCAACAGAAAGTTTGATACTCCAACTTTTTCCAATACTCTAACTGCTGGGATATTAAGAGAATTGGCTAGAGCAATACGAATGCGAACTGGTCCGAGGAAAGTTTCGCTGTAATCGGTGGGACTGTAGAGTCTAGCTCCGGGAATGGCGTAATAGGTGGGGATGTCCGCTAAGACGGTGTTGGGACGAATAATGCGTTGCTCTAGAGCTAACTGATATAAAAAAGGCTTGAGGGTGGAACCAGGTTGACGTAGGGCTTGGACTCCGTCATTGCGTCCTAATTCAGCTTCGGAAAAGTAATCCGGAGAGCCGACATAGGCGTATACTTCTCCGGATTTATTTTCAATGACAATAGCAGCAGCGTGATGGACATTTTTATGGGCAAGGTCGCGAACTACTTGCTGCACTTGGGCTTCAACAAATTCCTGTAGGGGACGGTCGATAGTAGTACGGATTTGGGAGGGATGCTCTGATGGTAATTGGTTGGCAACCAAAAATAAAAAGTGTGGCGCGGCAATTATTCCTTGCTGTCGAGGTAGTAGGGAAATGGCTTCCTCATAGGCTTGGTCTGCTTGAGTAGCGGTGATATAGCCATCCTCTACCATTCGCTTGAGCACATAGATTTGCCGCCGTTTGGCAGCATCCCAGTAATAATAAGGATTGAGATAATTGGGATTATTGGGTAGACCAGCTAATAGGCTGGCTTGAGCAACATTGAGTTCACTGGCGGGCATGCCAAAATAAATCCGAGCAGCAGCTTCTAAGCCATAGATATTGCCACCCATAGGGAGTCGGTTGATATAGGCTGCCAAGATTTCATCTTTACTCATCCCTGCTGCTAATCGCCAGGATAGCCAAATTTCTTGGAATTTGGCAGGTAGAGTGCGGGGGTTGGGTTCCAGCATCCGTGCCAGTTGCATGGTGATGGTGGAGGCACCACTGACAATGCGTTTCGCCTCAATGGCTTCAATTAGCGATCGCATAATTGCCCGCATCTCTAATGCCCCATGGTGATAAAACTCTCCATCTTCTGCGGCGAGAATAGCATGGATAAAGTGGGGGGAAATTTGATCGAGAGGCACAACCGCAGTATGGTCTTGGTCTCGACTGAGGATTGTGCCTAGGGATAAACCATTGCGGTCACGAAATTCTACCGCTAGGTCATCTTGAACTAAATCTTTAGCACGAATGGGAGCAAGATAGGGAAGCGATCGCACCGTGATGCCAAGCAGCGCCAAGCCAAGGAATAGTTTTACAGCGCGCCGATGTTTGGGATTCAGCCTCAACCAAATTTTCTGTTTGATGATGTTAATGGAATTTCTCATCAGGGCAACAATCTTGTGTAGCTCATCACTATGAAAACCGTTATAACCCAATGCTTATAGGAAGGCTGAGGTGGAAGCCTGAGGTGATAAGAGCTTTGGTGAATATGGTTAAATAAAACAAACCATCGGAGCAATTTTGCTTTGACATCTCCCCCGGCTGAAGCACGGGAGATTCTACGATGTTGTTACGCAGCAGGGTGAACCCGTGCTGCTTCACTTCTCGTCCGGTATAATTTTTTCAGGGATTTGAAAATGTCATACCGGTGTGGAACTGTCAAAGATTCCCTACCCAGCTTGACCAGGTCTAAACCTAGCTGTCTGGCTACTTTTCTCGCAATGTTGGCTGCACCGTTGCAGTCCGCATTGATTAGGTGCCCTTTTGAAGTTTTGTACAATCCGCGTTTTACCCTTTTACCAGATGGCTTCCATCCACTGGGTTTTTCACCGTGTTTAGGTAATGGATCATCATCCAGAAAAGACGCCTTGCTCGTGTACGACTCCTCGGTGATTGTCAATTTAATTCCGTACTCGGAACAAAGTTGCTTTAGTCTTTCGATCAGTCTTTTTGTGGGAATTGTGACAAAGTTTTGATTGCCACGCCGTCCCATGTTTGATGCATCTTTTTGCCGCTCATTCCAACCAACAATTAAGTTTCCGATCCGTTCGCGTAGCGTCGGCTTTGCCGAATCGTTCAGGCACCGATTAATAATGAACCGGGCAGCTTTGTTAATGGCATCCCGTATCTGGTTATTTCGCCTCCGCTGAACCCGGTCAAGTTTTGCGTCCCAGTAAAAATCAGATTTTCCAGTTTTGTACTTGGCAACTAACCGGCAGTAAGCCTGGTTTAGTGATTTAAGCTTTCTACCATCAACGATCAGGCTCTTTCCCTGAGTTGAAACGCCAGTTAGCCAGTTATCACCACCATGGTCAAAACTCCAGGCTTGTGAATAGTCCAGATTGGGATTATGTTCGACTGGCTGTTTTCCATCGTCAATGACCCAATCGATCCATAGCTGCCCTAAGTACGGACGAACAGTCACTTCTTTAACCCAATCCGGGTCTATAAACTCCGGTGGTTCTAAAGCAATTTCACAGAGCAATTCAGACTTCGATTCTTTGCTAATTGGAGGATAAAATAAGCCGTTTTTATATTTGAGTGGTTGACGGGGAAATGTAACAGCTGCCAGACCCCCTTTCTTGCGGTACCTAAGAAGCTTTGGTCTGTCCACCTGACCTTTGTAATAAAGCCCAACTAACTGGTTGTAACTGGTTATTGATTCAGCTACAGTTTTGAGGGTTTGTTGGGCTGACTGGGCAGCCATTGCTTTGTAATGAGGATTTGATTTAAGCTCCCTACAAAGTTGTGGATACTTTACAGCACACTTATAAGTCTTCCATCCGTAGCGCAGTTCATCGCCTTTCCAGTAAGTTGTGAATGCTTTTGACTGCTGTTCCAGCCAACTATAATGCTTATGTTTGGAGTAATAGACAGCACAATTTGTTAAGCTATTTGACTGCTGGCACTGAAATAG
The DNA here is from genome assembly GCF_982860115.1 of Moorena sp. Taxonomy (NCBI): domain Bacteria; kingdom Bacillati; phylum Cyanobacteriota; class Cyanophyceae; order Coleofasciculales; family Coleofasciculaceae; genus Moorena; species Moorena sp. The sequence goes on along the minus strand of NZ_CEYLVT010000145.1, from coordinate 9,313 downwards.
CCAAAAAGCGGTTTCTTCATCTGAAAACGTTGCCTTGACTGAAATTGTTTTATACATGCTGCTATCACCTCCTTTACTATTATTATAACTCAACTGAAAGGATACGACGAGTTAAAAGTCGTCGCGTCGCGTTTTTACTCCTATGCGCGAAAGAAGGGGCTATCACGCTCCCGGATATTTTGGTATGTTTAAAGAACTATTAAGAAAACCTTGAATTAAACATGGATTTAAGAGTACAATTGGCGGAATCTTTGGATGAGACAACCTGGGACTTACTGATTCCTCATGTCAAACGAGATGCAGTACTGGTGGTGAATGAGGGACTGGATTTGTTGGATGTTGGGGTAGCGATCGCAAACGATGATGTGCTATCTGTCCAACATTGGATCAGTGAGCAGCTAATGCACAAGCCTTTACTTGAGCAACTTTCTAATTGGAACAGCAACCAGAACAAGCGGTTTCAGGCTCTGATTGTACAACCCTACGTACTGGTGCAAGAACTCTTAACGGACTTCACTTGATTAACCTTTTCGAGGCTTGGCCTAATTCAGCCCCTGTCTGACCTGTCATCAACCAAAACAAAGCCCTAGCCCCATCTCGCAAAGCTTTATCAAGGGGTTCAGTAGACTTTTCGGAAGGAACAGGTAAGGGCTTGAGAACAATCCCTCTACTGCCAAAAACGATATCACCAATCAAGCGAGCACGGCGCATATGATAGTCAGAAGTAATCAAATAGACACTATCGATGTCCTGAGCTTCTAACTGATCCACTAATGTGGTAAAGTTAGTCACCGTATCCACCGCTTTGTAGTCTAGGTGGAGGCGACTGACGTCAATTCCTTCCCGAGTAAATAACCGTTTAGCATATCCCTTCGGGCTGCCAGAAGATACCCAAATGTCGAGGTCTGGGTGCTTTACAGCAAATTTTGCAGCAAATCTCTCCCGCGATTCAGATCCCCCTAAAACTAAGGCAACTTTTGGTTGCACTAAATAGCTTTCAATCCTTTTGTAACCAAACATCAGAGTCAGTGTTAAAACGAGTGTCACCCATGGTATTAATTTAGCTTTATAGTTAGAGCCTGATGAGTGGGAGTGAATCCTGAAAATCATAACTCGAATAGATGTCGAATAGATAGATGGCGTTGTTTAACTGAAAGCGCAAGGAAAGCAGCTTTCTTTAGGCATTAGTCATTACTTGCTACTTGTTAATTGCTGCTTGTTAATTGCTAATTGTTGATTGTTGATTGTTAATTGCTAGTTGTTAATTGCTATTTGTTACTTGTTAATCGTTAATCAACAAAAAATCAAAAATTGAGAAAGATTTACCAATCAAGCTTAGTCTTGATCCTTGACCGGAAAAACTGATGAAGGAATTGTCAACGCTAGTTGATAGAGTTCACGTCGGGGGAGTTGAGTTAGCTTAGCTAACTGACGACTCGCTTGGGATCGCGATACTCCCTGAGCCATAATCTCTGTCAATTGAGCTTCTAGTTCAGCTTTTGATAACATAGGCTTTTGTTGGGAAGCTCCACCAATGATTAGGGTAAACTCTCCCTTGGGTTCTAGCTGAGTAAAATGAGCGATCGCATCCCCAATAGTTCCCCGCCAAAACTCCTCATGCAATTTGGTTAATTCCCTTGCCAATACAATTCTACGATTTTCTCCCAAACAGTTTGCCAAATCTCGCAACGTATTAAGCACGCGATGAGGCCCTTCATACAAAATCAACGTTCTTGGTTCCCCCTTGAGAGAGTCTAAACGTTTTTTTCGACTTTGACCCTTGGTGGGTAAAAAGCCTTCAAACACAAATCGATCTGTCGGTAATCCCGCAGCACTTAATGCCGTAATTCCAGCAGTAGCACCTGGTATTGGCACTACCGATATCCCCTCCTCAATAACAGCCTTCACCAATTTATAGCCAGGGTCAGAAATGCCTGGCATGCCAGCATCCGTCACCAACGCAATGGTATTTCCTTGACCCAGGCGATTCAACAACTCGGGTAAACGCTGGTCGTGATTGTGTTCGTGGTAACTCACTTGCGGTGTTTTAATTTGAAAATGGTGCAATAGCTTACCGGTATGGCGCGTATCCTCCGCAGCAATCAAATCCACGGATTGCAGAATTTCCACTGCCCGAAACGTCATATCCTGCAAATTACCAATTGGTGTTCCCACCACATAAAGCATTCCCACTTGTCTTTTTCGTGTATCCTTACGTCTTTGCGGTTAATTAACAAATCACCGGTCCCTACCCCAACAGATGAAACAAGTCAGCCAGAATGGTATTGGAGAACAAAAACCCATCCGGGTCAGTTAATCTCAACCGTCCTGCCACTGGTAACCTCTGACCCTCGGATAAATTAACCCTTTCGCCATTATCTCCCACAACCTCTACCCAGTTACAACCGTAGTATTGCAGCAAACCCGTCCAAATCTGTTCCAGAATGTTTTCCCCAAAGCTCTGAGCTAGCATAGACAGACTCAACCCCTCTGCCAAGCGTAGACCTAGCATTAGGGTTTCTAACAACACATCCTCTGAATTCGTGGGTGAGCCATGGGAAACGCCACCCGCTTCTAGCAACTGTTCCACCCAAGCATAATACTCCCGCCTCGTCCGTGGTCTAGTGAACCGACACCCTTGAGTATAGCTAGCCGCACCCATGCCAAAACCGTAATAAGGGCGGTTTTCCCAATACACCCGATTGTGACGGCATTGATGACCAGGCAAGGCATAGTTAGAAATTTCATAATGTTCGTACCCGACACTAGTAAACACCTGCTGTGCTAAGCGGTACATCACGGCAGTGGTTTCATCAGTCGGTAACGGCTTAGTTCCAGAGGTGTACTGGCGGCCAAAGGCAGTGACAGGCTCAAGCACTAGGTCATAGCTGGAAATGTGGGTAGGGGCAATCTTGACCGTTATTTCCAGAGACTCCTGCCATTGTTCTAAGGTTTGATCCGGTAGACCAGAGATTAAATCAAGACTAAATTCGGGAACCTCTACTTGATGGATCAGTTCGATAGCAGTGACGATATCTTTAGAGTCATGGGTACGGCCACAATTGCTCAGTAATTTATCTTGAAATGCCTGAACCCCTAAGCTGACTCGATTGACCCCTAAATCTCGGTATCCCCTTAACTGATCTTTGGTGAAGGTTCCTGGATCCATCTCCATGGAAATCTCCGCATCAGCCGCAATTCCAAAGCGCCTGTCTAAGGTATCTAGGATTTTTGCTAGTTGTTCAACTGTCAGCAGGGAGGGGGTTCCACCCCCAAAGAACACTGTGTCTAAACTCCTTGTGGTGGGTAGAGTGATATTAATTTCCTGACATAACACCTCGGCATACTGGTCAATCATGCTAGAGGTAACCTGTGTAGCGTTGTCCCCTACTACAGATACTGGAAAATCACAGTAATAGCATCGACGTCGGCAAAATGGAATATGAACATAGGCGGCACTGACTCTTAAAGAATCGCAAACTTTCTCATTATTTCTCATAATTTCTCATAATTATGTAATAAATTGACCACTGGCTTTTTACGGTAATACTTCAATCAGGTAAGCCAATCCGATCCCTGGGATGAACAGTTATTAATTAAATAAATTTTTTATTAGTTTTATGATCATCTTTTGGCTAACCTCAATCTCCGCCGGAGCGAGATTACCCGCTTAAGAAGAGTCAACAGTAAGGACCCTGTAACTCCCTTGAGCAGATAACTCCAGCCCATAGAATTGCCCAAGCTATTCCTCGGTTAGCCTAGGCAATTCAACGGTTTACTGAAGCTAAGTCGTATCAGAAAATACAGCGATGTAAACGATATACTAAATAGTGTTGTTGACTATCAGGTTGACGACAGTTTATGCAATCGTTTTAAAAGTTTTCCTAAAAAACCAACTACAAAACCAATTGGAAAGGAAGAATGCTTGACTTCGTCATTATACTTTTATTTATCATAGCAGCAGCAAGCATAGGCTTCGACAGTGTGGAATTGCTACCCGGTCATGTGCAAGATCAAGTCAGCAATTTGACAGCGTTACGCTCGACTACTGCATGCTTTGGTGCCATTATCGGACTAGCGCTAGGGTTAATGGCCCAAGTAACTTACCGTCGGGTAGAAGCCCAAGTGCGAAAAATGCCGATTGAGGTAATTTTGACCAGGGCTATTGGTCTGATCCTGGGACTGCTGTTAGCTAATTTGATGCTAGCGCCAATTTTCTTACTCCCCATCCCTTCTGAATTTTCCTTCATCAAACCCCTGACTGCCATTTTAGGAAGTGTGATGTTTTCCTTCTTGGGGATTAGTCTAGCCGATACCCATGGTCGCACCTTCTTGCAGCTGATCAATCCTAACAGCCTTGAATCAGTGTTAGTGGCAGAAGGCACTCTCAAACCAGCCTCCAGTAAAGTTCTAGATACTAGCTGTATCATTGATGGTCGGATCGAAGCACTGCTTGAGACCGGTTTTATCGAAGGTCAAATTCTGGTTTCCCAGTTTGTCTTACTAGAATTGCAGCAACTTGCCGATGCTGCCAATGATCAGAAGCGAACTCGGGGACGGCGGGGGCTAGATATCCTAAATCGGATGCAAGCTGTTTACCCAGAACGCTTGGTGATCCATTCCGCTGATTACGATGACCTACAAACTGTAGATACCAAATTGGTACGTTTTGCCCAGGAAATTAATGGCACTCTTTTAACCAATGATTACAACTTGAGTAAAGTGGCTAAGCTCCAAAAGGTGCCAGTGTTGAATGTCAATGATTTAGCCCAAGCCGTGCGTCCTCTGTATCTACCGGGTGACATCCTAGAGCTGAAAATCCTTAAGGGGGGTAAAGAACCTACCCAGGGAGTTGGTTATCTCGATGATGGGACAATGGTAGTGGTAGAAGAAGGGTATAAACACATGGGTGTTGAACTGCCAGTTATTGTTACCTCAGCGTTGCAGACCTCAGCAGGTAGGATGATTTTTGCTCGACCTCAAGCTTCGGTGACGGTTTGATATTGGTGTTTTATAGGTTGGCAGGTTGGCAGGTTGGCAGGTTGGCAGGTTGTTCGCGTAGCGTGGCCAAAGGCCAAGGTTGTTCGCGTAGCGTGGCCAAAGGCCAAGGTTGCAGGTTGCAGGTTGTTCGCGTAGCGTGGCCAAAGGCCAAGGTTGTTCGCGTAGCGTGGCCAAAGGCCAAGGTTGTTCGCGTAGCGTGGCCAAA
>NZ_CEYLVT010000145.1:3867-4007 GCF_982860115.1 Moorena sp. | reverse complement strand
CGTAGCGTGGCCAAAGGCCAAGGTTGTTCGCGTAGCGTGGCCAAAGGCCAAGGTTATCAATCCAGGTTTCAATTTTTAACGCTCTAATCTTCAACCTTGGCCAAAAGGCCACGCTACGGAAACAACACTCTAACCGTCTA
>NZ_CEYLVT010000145.1:0-3767 GCF_982860115.1 Moorena sp. | reverse complement strand
ACCATCAACCTCCTAACCATCAACCTCCTAACCATCAACCTCCTAACCATCAACCTCCTAACCATCAACCGTCTAACCATCAACCTCCTAACCTTCTAACCTAATGACTGATGCGATGCTTAGCCTATGCATGATTGTTAAAGATGAGGAAGAATATTTACCACAATGTTTGAGTAGTGTCAAGGATGTAGTGGATGAGATGGTCGTCCTAGACACAGGTTCAACGGATCGGACGATTGAGGTGGCGCAAAGCTATGGCGCTATAGTTTATCAGTTTGAATGGTGCAATGATTTTGCAGCTGCTCGCAATCAGGCGTTGAAGTATGTGCAAGGGGAATGGGTGCTGGTGTTGGATGCTGATGAAGTGTTGAAACCGGAAGTTGTACCGGAAATCAAGCAGGCTATCCAAAATAGTTCCTATCTAGTTATTAATCTAGTCCGGCAAGAAGTGGGGGCTACTCAATCTCCCTATTCTCTGGTGTCCCGTTTATTTCGCTATCACGCAGATATTCGCTTTTCTCGCCCCTATCATGCTATGGTTGATGATACTGTAGCGCAAGTGTTAAAACGAGAACCCCAATGGCAGGTGGTGTCTCTGTCCCAGGTGGCAATCTTACACTACGGTTATAGCTATGATGCGATCGCATCACGCAATAAGTTGACGAGAGCCCTTACGGCGATGGAAGGCTATCTGGCTAGTCATCCGTTTGATGCTTATGTGTGTAGTAAACTCGGGGCACTTTATATTCAAAATAATCAAGTAGACCAAGGTGTGGAGTTACTCAAGCGTGGTTTAACTACCACGGAGCTAGAGCCAGCGGTATTATTTGAACTGCACTACCATCTGGGGAATGCTTATACTGGCCAAGGAGAGCTCAATTCAGGAGCAATACATTATCAACAGGCGATTCAACAACCGATTTTGCCCCAGTTGAAATTAGGAGCTTACAATAACTTGGGCAGTTTGTTGTTAAAAGCAGGGGAGTTGAATCACGCCAAAACTGCTTATGAAATGGCAGTGAAGATAGACCCAAGTTTTGCCCTTGGACATAATAATCTGGGCATGACTTGGAAGGCTTTGGGTCAGATGGAAAATGCGATCGCATCCTATCAGCAAGCGATTCAACTCAACCCAGAGTATGGAGAGGCTTATCAAAACTTGGGAGTGGTTTGGCTTAAATTGGGCAAGGTTGATCAGAGTTTATCGGCATTTAAAAAAGCGATCGCACTTCATGAAACCCATAACCCAGATGAAGCTCAGCGTCTTCGTCAGGGACTTCAGGCTATGGGATTTCAGGTTTAAAATTATAAGATTAAATTAGTTTAAGGGCTTTACTCGTTTCAAGCTTTCCCTTAAAATACTAGGTAATTAAGACCCGTTAATCGTTAATTTTATTTTTCATAAATTCCTTATAAAAACACTACAAACACACCATATAAACTTTCAATATTTAGAGAGTTTTCATGAATACTTCCACTATCTCCTTACCCCCTACTCTAGAATTAAAACTAGACTTAACGGACGAACAATTCTGGCAACTGTGTCACGACAACAGCGACTTAAGATTTGAGCGCACTGCTACTGGAGAATTAATTATTATGTCCCCTACAGGTAGCACCACAGGTGAACGAAATGCTGATTTAATCTATCAACTCAAAGCCTGGAGTCGCCAGAACAATCTGGGTAAAGTGTTTGACTCTAACACTGGATTTACACTTCCCAATGGTGCAGACCGCTCTCCTGATGCGTCTTGGGTTCAGCAAGAGCGCTGGGATGCTTTAACCGCCGTTGAACAAGAAAGATTTGCCCCCATATGTCCCGATTTTGTAGTAGAGTTAATGTCTCCTAGCGATTCCCTAGAGAAAACTCGTGGGAAAATGCGAGAATATATGGAAAACGGGGCAAGACTTGGCTGGTTGATTAACCGAAAACAGCGAAAAACCGAAATTTATCGTCCCGATCAAGCTGTAGAAATTATCAACAATCCTGATACTATGTCTGGGGAAGATGTCTTGCCAGGATTTGTGTTAGATCTTTCAACAATTTGGTAATTTTTAAATGGTATTTTGGGGTTTGTGTCTTCAGCTAATCATAAGCATATGCTGAATGCTTACCTTTAGCTAATTACCTGACATTTTAAGCCAACCAAAAATCAGATCTACTGTTAACTCTAGGTTAATATCATCTAATACAGAAGGGTGATTGCTACCTAGTAACAATTCTGGTTGTTGACCCGGTCGAAACACTAAAATAGACCGATCAGCAGGATCAATTAACCAACCTAGCTGACAACCATGTTGTAAGCAATAGAGAATATTGCCAATTACCCGATTTGAACTCTGTTCTGGAGAGAGGATTTCAATTATCCAATCTGGGTACAATAAAAAATCATTGGGAACTTCCCCATCGGCATCAAACGGAATTCGTGACCATTTGAAAACCGCTATATCAGGCACAATAGAGCGTATCCCAAAACTACAGCGCAACTCTGGGAAGGCATAAGCAATTTTCTGGCTTTCTGTGTTTTCGTTGATACTATTGCATAGCCTGAGCTGCAATCGACTATGCTTTCCTTTCGGCATTGGCTTTTGGAAAATATCGCCGTTGATGTATTCCCTGGCTGGCTTTGTTTCTGGGAGCTTCAGAAATTCTTCCAGGCTATGTGCTGGGGTAATTGTGACAGTCATCGCTCCTAAATTATGGGTAAATCTTTCTTTAGTTTAAGAGATATCAGCCTACTACAGCCTTTCGCCCAAACCAATTCCTCCAATAAGGCTAACAATGCTGCTTGTCACCCAGTTAAGTCAAAAACTTATCCGTTGCTTCGATTAAAGCACTGCGGATACCTGGTTCTGCCATGGAATGACCGGCATCAGGTACCACAATCAACTCAGCTTCTGGCCAAGCCTTATGTAATTCCCAAGCTGATACCATCGGACATACCACATCATAGCGTCCCTGGACAATCACCCCAGGGATAGATTTAATCCGATCTACATTCTTCAGTAACTGGTCTTCTGGTTCAAAAAAGCCTTTATTGACAAAGTAATGACATTCAATTCTGGCAAACGCATCAGCAAATTCCCCCTCACCAAACTTTTGGATCAGGGTTGGGTCTTGAAAGAGTTTACTCGTACTTGCCTCCCAAATTGACCAAGCCCGAGCTGCTGAATTGCGGGTTTGAGGATCCGGACTGGTCAACCGTCGATAGTAAGCAGAAATTAGATCATAGCGTTCCGCTTCTGGAATCGGCTTGATGTAGTCTTCCCAAGAATCAGGAAAAATATAGCTTGCTCCCTCCTGATAGAACCAACGAATTTCTTTTTGCCTGAGCATAAAAATTCCCCGCAAGATCAGTCCTAGACAGCGTTCAGGATGGGTTTGACTATAGGCTAAAGACAGAGTACTACCCCAACTACCACCAAAAACTACCCACTGCTCAATACCCAGTTTTACTCGCAGTTTTTCGATATCACTAACTAAATCCCAGGTCGTGTTCTGCTCAAGTTCAGCATGGGGGATACTTTTACCACAACCCCGTTGGTCAAACATGACAATTCGCCATTTCTGTGGGTCAAAGTATTGCCGATAAACCGGTTGGCTACCACCTCCTGGTCCTCCGTGTAACACCACTACTGGCTGACCTTGTGGGTTACCGGACTCTTCAAAATAAATGGTGTGGAGGTTAGAAACTGTTAGGGTTTGCTGCTTTTGACACTCCCCGGTCTAAAGACGCGGGGATTCTTCACTCAACGACCCAGCTTGC
>NZ_CEYLVT010000144.1:0-18851 GCF_982860115.1 Moorena sp. | reverse complement strand
AATTTAGAATTTAGAATTTAGAATTTAGAATTTAGAATTTAGAATTTAGAATTTAACTTCATCCTACATTTTTTATTCTTCATTCTACATTCTTCATTCTTAATTTTTTTATTCTACATTCTGCATTCCACCCTTAGCCTACTGCAAAACCTGTATATTGTCTTACTTTAGGATGGCGGAAACCAAGTACAATATCGTTTGCGGGAATACCTGCTTCCAGTAAATCGGTAGCAATCCCCTCTTCCGTATCATCGTATTGAATCCAGATTTTGTCACCAATTAAATCTAGGTGAATTGGTGTAGCGTGTAGGTAATGGTCATCATTCCAACCGATGTCTAATACTAAATAGTGTCCTCGCTGATCATCGAAAAGCACTTTAGAGTCATAGCTGTCAGGTAGGGAAGCACGATACTCAGCGTGTTCCATTAATACTTTTTTGATGATCTCTTGGTAGTTTAATCGGGTATCCATTGAATGAGTGTTTCACTGTCGAGCTGAGCTTATTTCTTTGAAATTAAGCGATCGCATCAAAAAAGCCATTGCTCAAACATCCCCTATAACTGACCCACTGAACACTAAGCACTAAGCACTCAGCAGTCCTTCTTGTCGGGGGTACTCCTGTAAAACCTCCTTCAAATACTGCCCCGTATAGGACTTAGGATTTTCTGCTACCTCCTCCGGTGTTCCAGAGGCAATTACTTCTCCCCCTTTATCGCCACCTTCTGGTCCTAAGTCTATTACCCAATCAGCACAGCGAATCACATCTAAATTGTGTTCAATCACCAAAACAGAATTTCCTTTATCTACCAACCGCTGCAATACATTTAACAAGTGATGAACATCATAAAATGACAATCCTGTTGTCGGTTCATCGATTAAATACAATGTCTTTCCCGTTGCCCGACGTGACAATTCTGTTGCCAACTTCACCCGCTGTGCTTCTCCACCAGATAATGTTGGTGCTGGTTGCCCTAAGTGGATATATCCTAACCCCACATCTACTAAGGTTTGTAACCGAGATGCTGCTCTTGGAATATTCTTAAATACCTCCAAGGCTTCTTCCACTGGCATATTTAAAATATCAGCAATGGAATATCCTTTATACTTCACTTGCAACGTTTCTCTATTATATCTCGCTCCCTTACAAATGTCACATTGTACATAGACATCGGGCAAAAAATTCATCTCAATGATATTCACACCCTGTCCCGAACAAGCTTCGCAACGTCCTCCTTTTACATTAAACGAAAATTGCCCTGGCTTGTAACCTCTGGCTTTAGCTTCAATAGTTTTAGAAAATACCTCTCGAATTGCATCAAACACTCCTGTATAGGTAGCAGGATTAGACCGGGGAGTGCGACCAATAGGAGATTGATCGATTACGATTGCTTTATTAATAGCGTTGAGTCCCTCAACTTTATCCAATTGTTTGGGAAAGGGGACTTTACGAGTCAGATGATGTTGTAATGCCGGGTAAAGTAATTCGTTGACTAAGGTAGATTTTCCAGATCCAGACACACCTGTAATGGTGACTAACTCACCTAGTGGTATCTCTACCTCAATGTGTTTGAGATTGTTACGATGAGCATTTTTAATCACCAAGGAACGACCATTCCCCTCTCGACGTTTACTAGGGGTTTCAATTACTTGCCGTTTTGATAAATATGCTCCCGTCAGGGATTTATCACTTTTAATTACAGTTTCTAAATCCCCTTGAGCAACAATTTCTCCCCCATGAATTCCAGCTTTCGGACCAATATCGACAAGATAATCGGCAGTGCGAATGGTTTCTTCATCATGTTCTACAACAATCAAGGTATTCCCCAAATCCCGCAATTTGATCAGGGTAGTCAGTAACCGTCCATTATCTCTTTGGTGCAATCCAATACTTGGTTCATCTAATACATACAGAACTCCAGTCAAGCCTGCTCCAATCTGAGTCGCTAGGCGAATTCGTTGAGCTTCTCCACCGGAAAGGGTCATGGCTGGACGGTCAAGGGTAAGATAATCTAATCCTACATCAAGCAGAAATTGTAATCGGGCTTTAATTTCTTTGAGGGCAAGGTCACCAATTTGAGCTTGGCGGGGGGAGAGTTGTAAGTTATCAATTCGTTGACGACATTGGCGAATTGAGACACTAGTTAAATCATCGATATGATATTGTCCTAACCGCACCGATAGTGCTTCTGGTTTGAGTCGTTTACCATGACACTCTGGACAAGGTTGATAAATTAAATACTGCTCTAGTTTGTGTTTTGATGCTTCCGAGTTAGTGTCTTTATACTGTTTTTCTAGGATCGGGATAATGCCAGCATAGCGCTTGTAGTACCCTTTTTCTTTGCCATAAGCAGAATCATTTTGAATGTAGATTTTTTCGTCAGTGCCGTAGAGCAGAATGTCTTGTTGTTCAGAGGTTAGCTGATTCCAAGGAGTTTTGATTTCAAAACCATAGGCTTCTCCTACACTATAGAGTAGGGAGATGTAGTAGGTGTTGTCCTTTTCTGACCACGGGGCAATAGCACTATATAAGGGTTGAGTAGGGTCAGGTACTACTAGTTCTGGAGAAAAGGTTTGTAAATTACCGATACCGTGACAAAATGAACAAGCACCATAGGGGGAGTTAAAGGAAAATAATCGGGGAGATAATTCTTCCATTACTGCCCCATGTTCTGGGCAAGCAAAGTTTTCTGAAAAGACTATTTCTTGGGGAATGTCTTGCTGAGATGAACTGCCATTTTTGGGAGGAGTACGTCTATAATTATGATCAGATTTGACTTCTGCTGACTGTGCTGATGTATTATCTAAAACTTGGATAACTGCAATTCCACTAGAACGTTTTAGGCAAGTAGCAAGGGAATCGGTAATTCGTTCTTGAATACTAGGCTTTTTGATGAGACGGTCAACCACCACTTCAATGTTGTGGGTATAATTTTTATCCAGTTCGATGGTATCGGAGAGGTCAAAGGTTTCACCATCGACTCTCACCCGCACAAATCCTTCCGTGGCTAAGCTGGATAATAGTTTCTTGTGAGTGCCTTTTTTGCCTCGGATAACGGGAGCCAGGATATGGAAGCGAGTCCGGTCAGGGAGTTCCATAATGCGATCGCACATCTGGTCGATGGTCTGGGGCGCAATATTGCGATCGCATTTGGGACAATGGGGTTCACCAGCCCGTCCAAACAGTAATCGCAGGTAATCGTATATCTCTGTAACTGTACCAACGGTGGAACGGGGGTTATGGGATGTAGATTTCTGGTCAATGGAGATAGCGGGGCTTAAGCCTTCGATGGCATCCACATCCGGTTTATCCAGTTGTCCGAGGAATTGACGAGCATAGGCACTAAGGGATTCTACATAACGGCGTTGTCCTTCCGCAAAGATAGTGTCGAATGCCAGGGAGGATTTGCCGGAACCGGAAACACCAGTAAAGACAATAATGCGATCGCGTGGCAGTTCCAGATCAATGTTTTTCAGGTTATGCTGTCTAGCCCCCCGAATCCGAATGGTGTTTTGAGCAGAGTTAGGGGTGTGGTCTTGGGTGTGGTTGAGGTTAGAGGATTTTGGCATGACCGACAGCGGATTTAAACTCCTTAACAATAGTAGCGCTATCCGTTGCTATAGTAATGTTCAATAAGCATTCAGACCTTTGCCGGACGCCCTCTAGCTTTCAGCTTGAGCGATCGCAGACTTAAATTTTATAGTTTGTGTATAGTTTTCAGTAAGCTCGGGCACACTCCAAAGCCCACTCTCGAGCTCCTGATACCCCCTGCAGATTCAATCTATAAATTATAGAGAAATGATACAGCGTTTTTCATAACTATGAGCTACACAGGTTTTTTGCCCAGATCCGCTGTTCCCAGATCCGCTGTTCCCGTCTTGATGCAAAGCGCGAGTGGGGGAAACCACGCCAGTTGCTCATGGGGGAGACCCCCGCATGAAGGCACTGGCTCCCCTGTTCCCTTGCTGCATCGCTGCTCCCTGCTCCCTAAAATCTATAACGAAAGTACCTCACCCAATTCAATACCGCTGTATTATAGTTACTTACACCGACATGATCTGACCATTACGTCTAAGTCAAATGATATTACTATGGCATCGAAAATTATGGAATTTTTTGCGCCGTGAAAACCTTGATAAAGTACTGGTTATTATTTTTATAATCATTACTATTAACACTATCACTATCTCCTGGCTTGAACCAGATATCTCAAAAGCAGATGCTTTTTGGTGGAGCATCGTCACCCTAACAACTGTTGGCTACGGTGATATCACCCCTGTCACAGTTGGTGGTCGCTTTATCGCTATTCTCGATATGTTTGTGGGTATTGGATTCTTAGCGATATTCACCGCTACCCTCGCTGGTATTTTTGTCGATCAAAAAATAAAAAATGATCTAGGTATGGGGTCTTATAATTTTAACAATCATTTGATTATTTGTGAATGGAATTCTAGAGCAAAATTTATCATCAATGAGTTGCGAAGGTTTCCGAAAACGCAAGATGATAAACTTATTTTAATTGCTAATATAGACCGGAAGCCGATCGAAGACAATAATTTGTTTTTTATTAAGGGTAATGTATGTGATGAAACCTTAAATCGAGCCAACTTGATGCAGGCTAGAACTGTTATAATTTTAGGGGATGACAGTATAGATGATACAGCTCGCGACGCAAAAGTTATACTATCTACCCTGACAGTAGAGAGTATTAATCCCAACGCTTACACAGTTGTGGAGCTGGTAGATGAAACTCATGTTAAATCCTGTCAGCGGGCTAAGGTTGACGAAATAATCGTTAGTAGTGAGTTAAGTAGCATGCTCATTTCCCAAGCTGCTCTTAACCATGGAATTACCAAAGTTGTCTCGGAAATATTAAGTACTCAAAATGGGAACAAGCTTTATAAAATTGCGATTCCTGACTCTCGGGTTGGTAGTTCCTTTATGGAAGTATTTACGTACATGAAGCAAGCCTATCAAAGTATTGTTTTAGCGGTACAAAAAGGAATTGAAGGAGACGTAATCTCCAATCCACCAACAGATTATCAACTTGAGAATGGTGACTATTTAATTGTCGTTGCTCAAGAGGAACCACGAGCGCTACATAAATCTTAAACGATAAATCTTCAACGTAAGTTTTACCTGTGACCTGTGATGTGTTAATTGACCATTGCAAAGGGTTAATTGTAAATAGTTAATTATAATTTAAATAAATTCACGAACATCTTTCCAGGATAAGTCGTCAACTACAACTAATATCACAGAGAGGCTGGAAATTATCAGTAAATTATCAGCAAATTTTCAGCCTCTGTTCAGCAACAATTAAACCAAGAAACCAATAATTCTAGTCAAGCTACTAACCTAAAATTATCCACTTGATGGGGTGCCAGCAAAATCAGTTTTGAACACTAAGTTTTAAACACTTAGCTGATTAACTCTACGGATAATGATGTAGCTACATAGATAGTTGAGCAACACACTCATTGACAAATCTACCATATTGATATCCTTGATCAGGATCACCATGAAGCATTCAATTATTAAATCACTCAAAATCGTCACCATGGTTACGGTAACCTCTACACTAGCCATGGCATCTAGCGCAACAGCAGCTACCCTCAAGGTGACAATTGAAAGCCTGGCACCGGAAAACGGCACCTTATTGACTCCAGTCTGGGTTGGTTTTCATAATGGTCTGTTTGATATTTATGACCGGGGTGAGGCAGCTTCACCAGGACTGGAGCGCATTGCTGAGGATGGCAATGCAGCAGTGCTTAGTGAAGAGTTTTTTGCTAGTGGTGCGGGTTCAGTTGATGGGGTAATTCCTGGTCCAAATGGTCCAGTTGCTTCTGGGGATATTGCCCAAGCCACATTTACTGTAGATTCTACTAGCCGTTACTTCAGCTACGCATCAATGATTCTGCCCAGTAATGATGCTTTCATTGCTAATGGCAACCCCTTGGCTATTGAGATTTTTGATGAACAAGGTAATTTCACTGGAGCTGACTTTACCGTTCTGGGTTCTCAAGTTCTGGATGCAGGTACGGAAGTTAACGACGAGCAGGAGACGACTACTGCCTTCTTCGGTCAAACTATTCCTGATACCGGTACACCAGAAAACGGAGTTGTCACCCTGCATCCAGGTTTTATCCCAGGTGGACGAATTTTATCAAGTGAGACGTTTGCTCAAGGCGACTTCACAGTGGATGGCTACCAGATAGCACGTATCAAAGTCGAGAAAGTGCCAGAATCGTCTACTACTGGAGGATTACTTGCTATCGGTGGGTTGTTATGGCTGGGTAGCCGCTGGCGTCAGAGTCTGAAGAGATTAGCGTAAATCCCTTTGGCAATTGACCATTGACAATTTTCAATTTTTTTCCCTTCTTGATGAAACCAATTATATAAGTAGTCAACATAAGTAGTCAATAGACTCAAGATAAACGCGATGAAGCGTTCGCGTAGCGTGGCCAAAGGCCTCAGCTTCCGCTAAAAGCGAACGCACTATTTGTCAGGCTTGACTTGAACCTAGTGCGTTCGCGAAGCGTCGGCTTTGCCGAATCGCTTTTTTTACACCAGTGCTTCTCCCCATTTCCCGCCTTTAACGACACCCGACAGCCGACTCCCGACTCCCGACACCCTACCCCCGACACCCGACTCCCGACACCCGACTCCCGACCCCCGACTCCCGACCCCTTGACCAACCGCAAAGTTCAAGAGATAATTTTCTTGTAATTATTTAACAAATCTTAAAATACTAACCTTGCAGTACGAGCCAAGAACCATTTCTGACTACTACCGCCAGCGTTCTCGGCTAGTCTGGGGGCGCAGAATTTCTCTGGTAGGGGCATTGATTACCTTTAGCATCAGGCTAGGGTGGGATTTCGTTACCGGTAGCCTTACCCAAAATCAGCCTCAACGAGCCTGGGAATTTCGCGAAAAGCTGACTCAACTTGGTCCAACCTTCATTAAATTGGGACAAATCCTTTCCTGTCGTCCGGATATTGTTCCTCCTATTTATTTAGAGGAACTCACTAAATTACAAGACCAATTACCTCCTTTCCCTAATCACATTGCCTATCAGTTAATTGAAGAAGAATTAGGGGATAAGTATAACGAAATTTATGGCTCCCTGAGCGACAAACCGGTAGCTGCTGCTTCCCTAGGACAAGTGTACAAAGGGACACTAAAAACGGGTGAAATCGTAGCAGTCAAGGTGCAACGCCCTGGTCTGGTGGAGTGTATTTCCCTAGATATCTATATCCTGCGGAAAATAGCAGCATGGGCCCAAGAATCAATCTCCTTTGTTCACAGCGACCTAGTAGCACTTATCGACGAACTAGCTATTTGCTTGTTTGAAGAAATGGACTATACCCAGGAAGGTCGCAATGCGGAACGATTTGCCCAACTTTACGGTGACATTAACAATATCGCCGTACCACGTATATACTGGCAATACTCGGGGCGGCGGGTGTTAACCATGGAGTGGATCACTGGGACTAAATTGACGGAACTAGAAACCATTAAAGCCCAGGGATTAGACCCGAATATCCTGATCGATGTGGGATTTCAGTGTTGCTTGCGGCAACTTTTAGAAGAAGGTTACTTCCATGCTGACCCTCACCCTGGCAATTTATTGGCTACCCCTGATGGGAAATTGGCTTATCTTGACTTTGGCATGATGAGCTCAGTAGAACCGTCTTATCGGTATCGCTTACTGGAATCGGTTGTCCATATTGTTATTGGTGATTTTGAAGGTTTAGCACAAGACTATAAGAAACTCGACTTTTTGCCACCGGAGACAGATGTGACCTCGCTGATTCCTGAACTCACTGATATTTTTGGTGGGGTGATGGAAGCTACTGTGTCAACATTCGGCTTTAATCGTATTATTCGTAAGCTATCCCCGTTACTTTATAAATATCCATTTAAATTACCCACTTACTACCTCCTGATTTTCCGCAGTGCTGCTACTTTAGAAGGGATAGCGATTAAGCTCAATCCTAATTTTCAGCCCTTCAATCAAACGTATCCCTATGTTGCCCAACGCCTGTTAACGGATTCATCCCCTGAATTAAGGACTTGTTTACAGGAGATTGTGTATCAAGATGGTGACATTCAATGGCATGTTTTGGAGGACTTATTAGGTCAGGTACGCACCAGTAGGGAGTTTGATATTAGTGCGCTCTTACACCAGGGGTTAGAATTTCTCTACTCCGAGCAAGGGAGTATATTGCGTAATGCTCTAGTTGAAGAGATGGTTACCAGTTTAGAGAATCTTTCATACAAGACTCTTGGACAGATAACTGCATCGGTGGGCTTGGCGGTTAATGTAACTGGAAAATTAGAGTCTCCTAACCTGGAGCGGATGCAAAAGATTGGGGCTATGATTATTGAATCCTCTAGGTTTGACCTAGAATCCGTACCGAAGATGCTGGAACTTTTGTTAAAGCAGGAAACTCAACGGCTAGGTCAACAAATTGCTTCCGAAATTGCTAAGCGGATGTTTCGGTAACAGAAAAGTTATAGCCCTGCGCCTAGGGAATAGGGAACAGGGAATAGGGAACAGGGAATGATGCGCGCTTGTCACATAGCGCTGCATCTCTTTGCTCTTTGTAACTTTTTATAGCAGTACGCACTAAGGTTAGGACAACCTGTTAAGAAATCACTGGATTTGTTAAGGTTTGACTAATGCCTGTTAACCCCTTGAAGGTCTCCGAGACAGCCTTGATGGCAGAAAAGCTTTTAAACTAGAAAAAAAATCGTTTTTAAAGTACATTTTTTAAACATTCAATGGATTACTGTGCTATTCTTTTCAAGAGTGCTGGATAACCATATTGGTGCTATCTGGTATTTTGTTCATAACTACAATAAATAGAATAGGAATCTAATAGAATTGGGTCTTCAGTACCTTTCATGCTAAATTTCCAGTTAAAAAACTCGGAAAGCTGACTGTACAAGCGCTCCAGGGCGGTCATGGGGGAAACCCCAATCACCGCCCTGGATCAAGACAGGAAAATTTCGCATAATAAGTCCTCCTGAGATAAATTTAATAGCTAGACATCATAGCTAGACATCATGTAATGTGTAATTAAATTTCTAAAACTTCAGTAGAAACAATAATGAAGTCCATAAAGATTAGTATTGTTGATGGGACACTCCGGGATGGGGAACAGCAAGCAGGACTTTGCTTTGATCCCGAAACTAAAGCAAATCTTGCTCATCTGATTGCAGCTACTGGGGTTCACGAAATCGATTTCATGCCAGCAATTCATCCGACAGAAGCTGACCTTGTTAAGGAACTTATTAGCGAAGGTATGGCTGGTCAAATTTTTGCTAGCACGATGATGGGAACTCAGTTTATTGATCAATCTTGGGAGACTGGCGTTCATAAAATTGTATTATTTCATGCTGTATCGGATAGGCTACTATTTCTGCGAGACAAGCAAGTGCAGAGCCAGCTGGAATATCAAAGTAAAACGATTGATGATGATATTCCGATAAGCGTGATTGAGCAAGTTCGCTGGTCTATGCTAGAAAAGACATTAAAGCACTTGGAGTATGCACGAGATCGCGGCTTAGAAGTTTATTTTGCTGCAGAGGATGCAAGCCGTGCAGATTTTGATTTTTTAACTCAGTGTATTTCGAGATTTGAACCTTATGTAGAATTCTTTTTCCTCTGTGATACAGTGGGATGTCTAACCCCAGAAAAGAGCCATGTTTGGCTTAGTAATCTTTTGGAAGTGACCAATGGTGCTGCCCTAGGGGTACACTTTCACAATGACATGGGTTTAGCACTTGAAAATACTCTCCAGGCTATCGATGCAGGTGCGATCGCGGTTTCTGGAACCTTTTCGGGAATTGGAGAACGTGCAGGGAATGCCCCTTTAGAGCAGGTTTTACATGGATTAAGAATGCGTTGGGGCTGGGAAGTTGAAGGAATTAATTATAGTGCTTTGGAAGCTGTCACAGAGGCTTTAGATCGTCTCGGAGCCCGAGCCAATCCTCCCTACTCTCCTGGAGCTCGTAGTCATGAAACGGGTATCCATGTCCATTCATTGCTGTGCGATCGCCATAGCTACACAATCTTTCCTAATGAGGAACCAGAAATCTGGTTTGGCAAGTGCAGTGGGGCAAGTAATTTCAAATATCTCTTTGAGCGTCATTTAAATCAGTCACTGCCCCAACAATACTACGAGCAACTCCGAACCTTGATCAAAGAGTTGTCAATTCAAGAACACCGTAGTTATTCGACATCGGAGGTTTTGAGTCTGATAGAACAAGATCTCTTACCGATGTTTACCCAAATTAATAACGCTGTGGCAGATAGCCAATGTCTCGAAGATCCCAATTTAATCAGATTTCGAGTTGAGCAAATTAGTCAAATGTCTAAGGCAATGCTTAATGCGCTTCTGGAGGTGTTCAATCAGTTCGGTTGCATTATCATTGCTTGCGATCGTGTCTCTAATTTTCGGCAAAACTTGCTGGATATAGGCTTACATTTTGGTCAGATTATGCCCCACCGTAGTTCTGACGGTGACGGCAT
The DNA here is from genome assembly GCF_982860115.1 of Moorena sp. NCBI lineage: Bacteria > Bacillati > Cyanobacteriota > Cyanophyceae > Coleofasciculales > Coleofasciculaceae > Moorena > Moorena sp. Next base: position 8,312 of record NZ_CEYLVT010000144.1, on the reverse strand, counting down.
CGCAACTATAACACCCACGCCTGGAGCAAACTACACTGCTTTAACACGGCAACCGTTTGACTTTCATACTGATGGGAGTTTTATGCCAGTTCCTCCCAAAGTTGTAGCCCTGCAGTGCATTGTTCCCGCCGACACCGGGGGAGAATCTCAAGTTGTCCAAGCGGAAACTCTCTACAATTTTCTACAAGAACAGGATCCCATTGGACTTCAAGGACTCTTTGAACCTGATGCTGTAGTAACGACAACCGTTGATGGTGAAGTTTACCGAGGTCCTGTTTTTGTACGCGCAGATAATCGCGTGATGTTGACTTATCGACCCAGCGATCATCAGGTTACAGTGCAAGCCAAACCAGAGGTAGTTCAAGCTTACAAGCTTATTCAAACTTACCTTGAGAATGGGACAGACAAGTTACAGTACAAACTTCAGCCGGGAGAAATTCTGATCACGGATAATACCCGAATCTTGCACACCCGCACACCATTTAAGGAAAATCAAGGTGCAAAGCGTAAGTTTCATCGTTTATGGCTTGACGGCAAACCTGATCATCACAAACTTGCACACAATCAACTAAAATTTGGTTTTAGTATTTCGGCTTAAGCATCGTTACCAGGCAGTATCGAGATAACAATTTGAGATAACTTGTTTTGAGTAATTCCTACAAGATGACCTTCTCTGATTTACATCACCGAAAAACCCGAGGCCACTTACGGATGGTTGGGACAGGAGGAGTTGCCAGGAGCCTAACGACAGCGATCGCTAGAATGCTGAGTACTCAGCATTCAAAGATCCCCAATCAACCAGGCTACCTATTTGATATCAGTTTAAATGAATCATTTTCCTGGGGAGAACAACGAATTGCAGGGGGCTACGAGCATTTATTGCACCTCGTCCAGCACCATGAATCTCAAGCTACTGCAACCGGACGAGATCTCCGTCAAATTCCCCTGCAAGTCCTCAGCAAAAACAACAGCCATCATTTCAGCAAACAACAGTGGCAAAACTTTTTGGCTCTGATTGATATACAACTGCTCCAAATTCGGAACCCAGCACTTACTTTTGCCTCACAAGTAAGTACAACCCTTGATTTGATTCTCGAGCGCTATATTCTAGAATCCAATCGTGCTCAATTAGAACTTGCCAAAAACACCGGTGATTTTTCAAAATTACAACTCAGTGCATTCAAAACTGATATTCCAGAGTCTTTTGTGGAACTGATAAAAGTCCAAAAAGCTAATCACGCTAAAGACTTTTCCAATCCAGAATTTGACTCCCATTTTTTTAGGATAAACTTTGCTATTCAGCGCTGTATCGATCACAATCAAAAGCTAGAAATTTGGCAAGAAGCTCGACAAAATTTTTCCCCAGAAGAGTTAGATCATCACGTTGCTGAACTTGGTTTTCCTTGCTGGGATGTGATGATTGAACAGAGCAGCTTATTGCCATGGTCACAACTCTACCAGCTGCCGAAACTCCTACACGAACCCTTGGAAACATACAGGACAGGATGGCAAGCAATCCCAAAAGTAATTCAAGCCTGCTCAGTGACCCAAACGCCACTAATTTTGTTTGATGCAACAGATGCACAATTGTTCCCAGACCAGTTCCTACTAGCCGTACAACGGGCTCTAGTTATTCTTGGGATCTTACCCTCACCACTGCGAGAACCAAGCAACTTTTCTGCATATGATATCACGCAGCTTAGCAGTCCAGCTTTCACAAGAGCGTTGCGTTTGAGGCAGCTTCACCAACCCTTAAAAAGTCCAATACCACTTCACCAATTACCAAAATTTATTCGCCCCAGTCTTACCCAAGCATTCCAGATTTACCTAGATGTCCTGATTAAAGGAGGAGAAGCTACTTGGTTTCCCAAAATTGAGAATTTAGATAGATTATTTCATTTTAAACTCTCCCATGGAAAAACTATTCTGGAAACCGACCCAGTTTATGCCTACAGCCGTGCAGTTATCCATCAAATTAAGCAAGGAAAAACTGACTATGTAGAACTTATTCGTCATAAATATCCCGTGTTTGAGGCTTACTATGAACTGATTGACCAGGCAATTGCCTAATCTTGGGGCTCACAGGAAGCCTCAGGTTTGGATAATAAGCTAGCAAAGATGGAGGGGTAAATGCCAATCTTTTGCACAACTAAGCGACTGAGCCAGACATTCCACAGAATCAAAGTGAACATTGTTGTGAAGGCAGCTCCAGCCAAACCAAAGAGGGGAATCATAATGGCATTGCCAACAAGATTAATCAGGGCGCAACTACCAGAAGCAACCAAGGTATCATTTTGATGTCCAGTCATCATCATCAGATTACCCACAGAGCCGCAGATGGCACTAATGAGTTGTCCAAAAACTAAGATTCGTAGAGCCCAACTTCCACTGATAAAGTCAGGACCAAATAATCCAAGAATAGGCTGTGAAAGTAAGATAAATGCAATGGAAATCCCTAAAGAAGGCCAAAAAATCCACCAAGTGATCGCAGAAACAATTTTCTGCAAATCGGGTAAATTTTTTTGCGTATATAACGTCGTGAAAGCTGGAGCAGCTAACAGATTGACGCTCTTTAGAATAAGATTGACCCATAAAACAGTTTTACAGGCAGCATCATAAACTCCTACAGCAGAACTACCAAGGATTCCCCCTACCATTAACGTATCGCTCTCGGTCAAAATTTCTCGGAACGATTGAATCAGTAAGAAAGGGAGTGCAACTTTTAACCACTGTCGAGGTTCATAAATGGCATGGCTAGACACTATTTCTTGATCAAAGCGATTCCATAACAACATCCACTGTAAGACCACAACAAAGCTCAAAGCGATAACTGCAAATTCAGTCATGGAAGTGCTGTCTAGCATATCGCCTTGTTTTCCCAAATAGAATCCTCCCGCGATCGCTAGAAGTGGCCACGCTATTTTGGAGGGAGTATAACCCAGAATAAGACTACTAGCTCCTCTCGACATATCTTCGTGGAGAAGCATCAATGCTTGAAGAGGAACTAGCCAAATACCTATATAGAGGATATTGGCATAACTAATATTTCGGTAGTAGTCTAGTGTTCTGATAATGCCCATGCTGATCAGGCATATACATAAGCTTATTCCTAGGGTAAATTGCCAACTTCCTAGTAAAATTCCTCGTAAGCGCCCCCAATCTTCCCGGACTCGGTACTCAGCCATAAAACGTAAAACCGTTCGGGGAAAACCGAATCCACTGGGAATTGCTAATAGAGCCGATAGAGCCAAGACAAAAGCGTAGATTCCATATTCTACTTTTCCCATCCAACGGGCTAGAAAAACCTGAGCTAGGTAGGTTAATAGTACTCCCAAAATTTGTAAGGTTAAAGCTGTTAGAGTCCCTTTTGCCAAGTCGTTGAGTCTGACTTGATAACTTGTCCCTGTCTGAGTTGATTGAATCATTAAGGTGAGTACAACTTAAGTTAACTAATTTTAATAACTTTTGATAGACAAGGATACCACATTTTTCACAATTGATTAGAGAGATATGTGTGATTGAAGCCAATGCCTATTATTTGGCATTTTTTCTGGCGCTTAGCCTGATTCTCAATTCTTAATTCTCAATTCTTAATTCTCAATTCTTAATTCTTAATTCTTAATTCTCAATTCTTAATTCTCAATTCTTAATTCTCAATTCTTAATTCTCAATTCTTAATTCTCAATTCCCTAAAACCTAATACGGTAAACTAACCGTAAATGTAGTACCCTCTCCCAACTGACTCTTGAGAGAAATCTCACCACCATGAGCGTCCACACATTGTTTAACAATAGCTAGTCCCAAGCCACTACCAGGAATTGTGCCAACATTGCTAGCACGATGGAAAGGCTCAAACAGTTGCGGTTGCTCTTCTGGGGGAATGCCCATTCCCTGGTCTTGAATCCGGAATATAACACGTTCTTTCTGAGCAATAAGTTCAAACTGAACGGTTCCCCCTGTGGGTGAGTACTTAATAGCGTTGGTGATCAAATTGCTAAAAATGTGTCGCAGCAATCTTTCATCCCATAGCGCTTCCTTCAATTCCCCTTGACTGGTAAAAACTAGCTGATGGTTGTTGTTGGTAATAATTTGTAACTCTTCCACTAATTGGTGACAAAACCGTTTCAAATCTAACCGAGTAGGTTGAAACAGGAGTTTGCCGGAATCAGCTTTACTAATTAATGAAACCTCATCCAACAACTCGGCCATGTTTTTGATGGCTGAGCGAATTAGCCGCAAATGAACCAGTTTTTTCTCTTGAGGTAATTGTTCCTCTTTGTCTTGGAGCAATCCAGAACAAAGGAGGATTGTATTTAAGGGATTACGAAAGTCGTGAGAGAGCATGGAGACAAATTCGGCTTTGCGCTGGTTCACTTCTTTGGCTCTAACCAACTCAGCGGTTTGTTCCTGAACCTGACTTTCTAGGGCTTGATTTTCTTGTCGTAATGCAACTGCTGCCTGCTTACGTTCAATAGCATAGCGCAAGGAACGAACCAGCATTTTTCCCTTGACTTGCCGCTTGACTAGATAATCTTGTGCTCCCTGACGAACTGCTTCAATGGCTAATTCATCATCATTGGTATTGGTTAGCACTACAATCGGTAAACTAGGCGCTTGCTTGATCAGGGGTCCGAGGGATGCTAGTCCGTGGCTGTCCGGTAGAGTCAGATCTAACAAGATCACATCGTAGGGAATTGACATTGCTCTAGCGTCAGAGATTTCCTCAAGTGCATCCCGCAACCGCTTGACATGAACTAGACTAAACTGCCTGAACTGAGCTTCGTTCAAAAACTCTTGTAACAATCTGGCTTCTGCCAGGTTGTCCTCAATTAACAAGATTTTTAGTGAGCCTTCAGGCATTACCTTTGAGTATTTCTTCCTGCAAGTTTCTATTAGTCAACCCTGATGTCTCATCCCTAGTGTCTCATGGTTTATGGCTAATCCCTAATCCCTAATCCCTCATCCTTTTATTGGGATGGCAGGGTGACGGTCGAGAGCCAAAAGTCTTCAATTCCTCTAACGATTTGGAATAACTCGCTAAGATTGCGGGATTTGGTGATATAGCAATTCACATGCAAGTCGTAACTCTGGAAAATGTCATCCTGATTTCTTGAGGTAGTTAATACGACCACAGGAATCCGTTTGAGATTAGGGTCAGCCTTAATCTCTGCGAGCACCTCTCGACCATCCTTTTTTGGCAAGTTTAAATCTAGCACGATCAGGTCTGGACGGACGGCATCAGCATACTCTCCTTCTTGGTGTAAGTAAGCCATAGCGTCCATGCCATTTCTGACCGTTACTACCTGGTGGGGTACCGAGCTATTTTTTAACGCTTCTTGGATTAAGCGAATATCGGCTTTATTGTCTTCAACCAAAAATATGATTTTGTGTCTTTCGTCCGTTTCTACGCTCACGCTCGCGTCCCCTTACTGGAATTGTAAAATAGAAGGTGGCACCGTGACCTAGTTCTGACTCTACCCAAATTTTGCCCCGGTGGCACTCCAGAATCTTTTTACAGATAGCCAAACCCATACCTGTGCCAGGATACTCATCCCTGGTGTGCAGACGTTGGAAGATCACGAAAATGCGATCGCTAAACTGCGGTTCAATGCCAATGCCATTATCCTGCACTGAAAATAGCCATGAATCCTCCAGTCGTTTTGCCCCCACATGGATTTCCGGCGGCTGTTCACTGCGGAACTTGATGGCATTACCGATTAAATTCTGGAACAGTTGCATCAACTGGGTGCTATCAGCCATAACTGTTGGGAAGGGGTCATGGGTAATCACTGCCCCAGTTTCACGGATGCGTCCCCGCAAATTAGCCAGAGCATGGTCTAAGGCCGTCTCCACTTCCGTCAGTTTAAACTCAATGCCCTGCAAATCGACTTTCGAGTAAGCCAATACATCATCAATCAGGGTTTGCATGAGGCTGACTCCCTCAACCGCAAAGGTAATAAACTCGCTGGCATCTTCGTCAAGTCGGTCATTATAGCGCATTTCTAACAGCTGCACATAATTCGCCACTTGATTCAGGGGTTCTTGTAGGTCATGGGATGCCACATAAGCAAACTTTTTCAGTTCAGCATTGGAACGTTCTAGATCCTGAGCCAATTGAGCCAATTCATCAGCTTGGCGCAGGACAATATTAATCAGTGCTTTCCTCAGTTCCAGTGCTGTTTTAATTTCTACCTGTTTCCAGGGTAAAGAGGTTAAGCGAACGGTTTCTTTCCACAGTTCAAAGGATTTACGAGGCGACAGTTGCAAAGTCCCCTCTGTGTGGGTTGTTTCAAAAGCTTTACTTGGGTCACCCCCCCAATTAACCGTTTGAATCACCTCTGGTCGGAACCACAGCACATAGTTTCTCTTGGAAATGGGGATAGCTAGCAGGCCACTACCAATATCTTTAAACCGTTGTGCATCAGGATAAAGGCGAGGCAGGGAATCAGTATAGAAAACCTCTTCATTAACATTCTGTTTCAGCCATTGCACCAAAAACTTCAGGTCTTCTTCACTAGGGGTCTCACCAATAACCGTAAAATTATCCCCAAAACAAATTGCTGCACCTTGAGCATTAGTCAAGTCCAGTAAATTAGGGTCATGCTTAACTAAGCCATCAATAAAGTTTTCTTCTTGGGACATATACTCAATCAATATCGATTGAGTATAGGACAACTTCATCTTATAGTCATAGTCTTCCGTTTCTTCTCGGGCTGAAATTTCTGAGAATATCACTCGTCCTAAAAATTCGCAAGCTTTGCGCAACTCATAGGATACATATTTAGGGGTTTGATGATGACAAGCAATAAGTCCCCAGAGTTTTTTATCTTTAATTAGTGAAATCGTCAAAGACGCCCCAACTCCCATATTGTGGAGGTATTTGATATGACAGGGGGAAGCACTTCTGAGAATCGATAATGTTAAATCAAGGGGGCGATTGGTGATCGGGTTATTGGCAGGAAAAATTTCAACAGGTTGGGAATTTGCATCTGGAATTAAGCGGATCCAATTGGAACAGAATAATCGTCTGGCTGGTTTAGGAATATCCGATTCTGGATAGTGTAAGCCTAGGTAAGATTCCAGACTGTCTAGTTTTTCTTCCGCAATAACGGCTCCATGGTCATCATCTTCAAATTTATATAGCATCACCCGGTCAAACCCAGTGACCTTTCGCACCTCTTTGACGATGATCTGACAAAAATCTCGAAGATTTGAAGTTTGTTGGAGCTGGTTAATGGAGGCTCTTGCTAGATGATAAAAGCTTAAAAATGGGATAGTCTCCCGAGAAACTGCTGGTTCTAATTCCAGAATCAGACAGCCATCTGAGTTACGATGAAACACACCATCAAATACTGCGTAATCATCCCCTTTTTTCCTCGCCCAAATTTTAGTAGGATTGATCAGGTCTAGATTTTCCTCAGATAACCCAGCTTTAATCCTTTCCACTTGGAATGGGTCAAGTAAATCTTCTAGAGTTTTTTCTAGCATGGCTTCGGGAGGGATTCCAAAAACCCTAGATGTATTGTTGCTAACTTGTAAGATTTTAAGCTCAGGCTCTTCCAGTACCAACAGTCCCCCATGAGGCTGAATTTGACCAATCACATGAATCGGTTCGTGATCCAAGTTGGTTTGTTGTGCTGGTAAATTTATTCCTACCATAATTCTCCGACCTTAACCCAGGATTATCAACATTTATACGATCTCTGTAAGGAAGTCTCCTCAATTACCAATATCATTCCAAATACTATTTCTAATACTATTTAGTTTTTTCCTTGTGAATCTTTAAGCGAACTTACCTATGACTACCTAGTATTTCCTAGTATATCCCAGTAAGTCAAGGATTAGGTCTAGAGTAATTTTTAAAAAAATATTAAATTTTTTAGTATTGCCTTGAGATATTCTGCTTTTTATGGGATTTCTCTTGCCATCAAGGGGAATGTTAGGCTTGCTTCTAAAAAAATATTAATAATAATACGTAAAAACTCAATACTTAATAATTTAACTTAACAAAAAACGTTAACTTATAATGGGTGCATCTCAACTTTGGCAAAAATACGACCATTGAAGGCTAATATCATGTCAAGATAATTACCCTGTCTTGATGCAGTCGCTCATGGGGGAAACCACGGCAGTTGCTCATGGGGGGAACCCCCTTTGGCGGCACTGCCTCCCCAAGACCGCGCTGCATCGCTTAATAAAAATCTCCCATCTCCCCATCTCCCCACATTCCCCTCCTGGGAGGGGTTAGGGGTGGGTTCCCATCTCCCCACATTCCCCTCCTGGGAGGGGTTAGGGGTGGGTTCCCATCTCCC
>NZ_CEYLVT010000143.1:0-18966 GCF_982860115.1 Moorena sp. | reverse complement strand
CATCTCAGCCTCAAAAGAAGACTGGGTCATTTTCTCATAGTCTAAACTCCAGTAATAAATGAACTCCATCATAAAGCGGCCAGATTCCTTGTAGACAACTTTGATGTGATACTACTTCCCACTTTTGAGACAGCTCAAATGTCAAAAAAAGGAAATAGAAAACTCAGATCTAAAACCGTTCGCAATATGCTCAGCTTTGCTCATTATCGGTTCAAAGAGTTCTTAAAACATAAAGCTAATGAAACCGGTAAGACAGTAGTCGATGTCTGTGAAGCTTATACCAGCAAAACGGTTAGCTGGACTGGTGAAATGGTCAACATTGGCGGAAGCAAAATAATTAGATCATTTGTTGATGGTCGGGCAATGGACAGAGACATCAACGGCGCTCGTGGAATACTTCTACGAGCCTTGGGAGATACCCCCTGGCTGAGAAATCAGCTTGCATTAGTGAGCCAGAATTTGCCTTTGTAGATTTTGGTAGCTAAAAAGTATCGGTAATTGCACTGCTCTATTCCCTGTGGATAACTGACTACAGAACTATCATCGCCTGAATAGTCCCAATCCCATACTGCTCATAAGGGTAGGTTTTTAACAAAGACGTGAGTGTGAGGTGTGGGGTGTGGGGTGTAGGGAAGCGATGCAGCGCCGCGCTGCATCGCTTCTTCGTTGTCTTCCTCTTCCTCCCCCTCTGGGTACTCCCATGTTTGACCCTCCTGTAAAAAACCTACCCCTGTGAGCCATGCCCAGGCTCCTCTGTCTCTTCCCTCTCCTCCCACCCTCGTTGGAAACACCATTACAAGCCTTGCTATCACTCCCTTGCTCACAGAATGAGATTTATGTTAAATTTAGTTAAAATAACGTTACAATAACTTGTGTTATCACGAGTTATGTGGCAATACCCCTCAAAGGTATTGACAGAAAATACAAACATACTATAGGCAAACGGTTTTAGGGTATTCAATCAATTTTTGATCTTGAGTTCTTTTGTAATCAGATCCTCCCTAACAGGGTGATACCACCATTCGTTACCAGTAATAGAGGCGAATAAAACATGAAATTTTCTTGGAGAATACTCCTACTCTGGACATTACCTGCCCTAGTCATTGGTTTTTTCTTTTGGCAGGGAACATTTGCCAGTACTACCGGGAATATGGGTAGTAATACCGCCAGTACTCGCATGACCTATGGTCGCTTCTTGGACTATATTGATTCCGGTAGAGTCACTAGTGTTGACCTCTATGATAGTGGTCGCACAGCGATTGTAGAAGCTGTGGATGTGGATCTTGATAACCGCTTACAGCGGCTGCGAGTAGATCTGCCCATTAGTGCACCGGAACTGATTTCTAAGCTCAGAGAGTCTAATATTGCTCTGACATCCCATCCCGCTCGCAATGATGGAGCAATTTGGGGACTGCTGGGGAATTTAATTTTTCCGATTCTCTTGATTGCGGGATTATTTTTCCTATTCCGTCGCTCCAGCAACATGAATGGTGGTCCTGGTCAAGCGATGAATTTCGGGAAATCCCGGGCGCGGTTCATGATGGAAGCCAAAACTGGGGTCCTGTTTGATGATGTGGCCGGTATCGAAGAAGCCAAAGAGGAACTCGAAGAAGTAGTTACCTTCCTCAAGCAACCGGAACGGTTTACCGCTGTCGGAGCACGAATACCAAAAGGTGTGCTGCTCGTCGGTCCTCCTGGAACTGGTAAAACCCTCTTAGCAAAAGCGATCGCTGGTGAAGCAGGAGTGCCTTTCTTTAGTATCTCTGGTTCCGAATTCGTGGAAATGTTCGTAGGTGTTGGTGCCTCTAGGGTTCGTGACTTGTTCAAAAAAGCTAAGGAAAATGCCCCTTGTTTGATATTTATCGATGAAATTGATGCGGTAGGAAGGCAACGGGGAGCTGGAATTGGTGGTGGTAACGATGAACGGGAGCAAACCCTAAACCAATTGCTAACGGAAATGGACGGGTTTGAAGGGAACACTGGCATTATTGTGATTGCGGCTACTAACCGTGCGGATGTGCTGGATACAGCTCTGTTACGTCCCGGACGCTTTGACCGCCAGGTGATGGTAGATCCCCCAGACCTCAAAGGGCGGATTAAGATTTTGGAAGTCCATGCTCGGGATAAAAAACTGGCTTCAGAAATTTCCATCGAAGTAATCGCAAGACGGACTCCTGGATTCACTGGTGCTGATTTATCCAACCTGCTCAATGAAGCCGCTATCCTGACTGCTCGCCGTCGCAAAGAAGCGATTACCATGCTGGAAATCAATGATGCGGTTGACCGGGTAGTAGCTGGGATGGAAGGTACTCCCCTGGTAGATAGCAAGAACAAGCGATTGATTGCTTATCATGAAGTTGGTCACGCTATTATTGGTACCCTAGTTAAGGATCACGACCCCGTACAGAAAGTTACCCTGATTCCCCGAGGACAAGCTCAAGGTCTAACCTGGTTTACTCCTAGTGAAGAGCAAGGTTTAATTACCAGAGCTCAGCTTTTGGCTCGCATTACTGGAGCGTTAGGGGGTCGAGCTGCGGAAGAAGAAGTATTCGGTCATGCGGAAGTCACTACTGGTGCCGGTGGTGATTTGCAGCAATTGACTGGGATCGCACGGCAAATGGTAACTCGCTACGGCATGAGTGACTTAGGTTCTCTGTCCTTGGAAAGCCAAGAGGGAGAAGTCTTTCTCGGTGCTGGATTAATGTCTAGGGCAGAGTACTCTGAAGAGGTTGCTGCTCGGATTGATCAGCAAGTTCGTCAAATTGTAGAACATTGCCATCAAGAAGCACGAGATATCATTCGGCAGAATCGAGATGCGGTTGATCGATTAGTGGATCTGTTGATTGAAAAGGAAACTATTGAGGGTGAGGAGTTCCGTCAAATTGTGGCTGAGTACACCGATGTGCCTGAGAAGCCACAGTATGTACCTCAGTTATAAGGGCTTGTTAACGGTTGAGGGTTGTTCGCGTAGCGTGGCCGAAAGGCCAAGGTTGAATGTTGAATGTTGAATGTTGAATGTTTAATATTTATGTTTATCCTGAATCCTTAATAAACAGCCCGTTTATCCAATGTTTGAGGAGCTAATACTTGAGGCTACACCCAACAAATTTAATTGGTAGTTGAGTGGGCATTTAACCCATGCAAATACCTACTATGCTTCCCCGGCTTGTTCACAAGTCGGGGATTGTTGTAATTTTGTTCATTTTCCGCAACCCCGACTCCCGACTCCCGACTCCCTGCTCCCTGCTCCCTGCTCCCTAAAACCCAGATATTTGTACCTCACAAGTCGTAGAATTGCTATATCTAATCCAAATATGGCAAGATTACTTGAAACTTTGTTCCCACACCAATTTCGCTGTCCAGGTTAATCTTACCCCGATGCAATTCAACACATTTTTTAGCAATAGCCAGACCTAATCCTGTTCCTTTTATAGCACCAACATTAGTGGCTCGATAGAAAGATTCAAACACTCGTTGCTTTTCTTTTGGCGGAATACCAATCCCTGAATCCCGAATAGTTAAAATAGCTTCTTCTGGCTGACAAAAGACGTCAAATTTAATGATGCCTCCTTGGGGAGAATATTTAACTGCATTAGATAGTATATTAGTCAAAATTTGTCCAACTAGCTGTTCATCTAAATTAACTTGACTAGAATTACTCTGACTGGAAAAATCTATTTTATAGTCACTAGTTAAAGTAACCTGTAAATTATTAATAATTTTTTGGCATAGTTTATCTAGATTCAAGTATTCAGGATGACAATCAAGTTCCCCTGATTCAGTTTTATCTAGAAATATCACATTGGTCAGGAGTTGGTTCATGTGTTCAACCGCCCATCCAATTTGTTGAAAATGTTTCAGTTTTTTATCGTCTGACAATTTATCACTGTACTTAGCTAGTAATTCGGTAGAGGATTGAATCATCATCATTGGAGTCCGAAACTCATGAGATATCGTACTAATAACCCGAGATTTAAGTTCACTGAGTTCTTTTTCTTGTTCTAGGGATTTGCGAATGATTTCTGAGCGACGTTCTCGTTCTTGGATATCCGCTTCCAATTTGATTTTCTCTTTTTCTAAAGCTTGAGATTTTCTAAGTTCAGTGGTGTCTTGTAGCATACCAGAAAAACCGGTAACCACACCATCAATAATCAAGCTTGAATGAATATTAATCTCTCCCCAGCGGCACTTTCCTCTTTTGGTCACATATCTTATTTCATGTTTAAAGGAATCCTTTTCACCCTTGACTAGAGACTGCCACAATTGTTGATAACGTTGCTGATCATCAGGATCAATAAATTTTAGGCAATTTTTCCCTAGACTTTCTTCTACAGTAAAGCCAGTGAAAGTAGTCCAGGCAGAATTGAGAAATATCCAGTGTCCAGTGGCATCAATTTGAAAAAACACTTCTTTAACACTTTCTACCACAGAACGATATTGTTTCTCCCTCTCCCGTAAGGTTTTTTCTGCTCGATTAGCTTCGATCAGACGACGGACACGCTTCCTTAGAACTGATGGTTGGATGGGTTTAGTTATATAATCCGTTGCTCCGACTTCAAATGCCCAATCAACGGAAGCTTGGTCATTAAGTCCAGTAATCATTAATACTGGTGTTGATTCATGTTTAAGTAGTTTTTGGATTTGGGCGCAACACATAAACCCATCCATCACTGGCATCATAGCATCCAGTAAGACTATGTCCGGTTTTAGCTGAGTATAAGCTGCCAGACACTGCTCCCCATCTCCTACATCTTCGACGTTATATCCCTCATTTTCCATAATTGTACGCAGCATTGTCCGCGTTTGTGTATCATCATCGGCGACCAGAATTATAGGACCATGGTTTTGTTCAGTATTCATCATAGTTAAGTTACTTTATACTGTTAATTATTAATGGGTTAAATCGTTTTATATATTTTGATAATTTTAGTTTATTTGTTAATTGATTTTAAAATAAACTACAAAAAAAGGTTATTACCCCTCAGTAATGAGCATTTTTAACTGATGCAATAACCTAACGTAAATTGTAAAGATATTGATAAACATTACTATAGTTGTGAACCTTAGCACAGGCATCTTACCTGCACAAGCATGATGCTCACAGGAACAATTTATTTGACGAATCAAATCAGATAGTAGTTTGAGAAGGTATAAAAGTACTCAGCTTTATCTTCCTGGATCATCTCTAGTTGATAAAACCGTATTTTTGGGTATTTTTTTGATATTGTAGTCAATTAATACCTACAAGAAATTACTCAAAGTTTTGATTTTTGACTGTTGACTGTTGACTGTTGACTGTTAATAGTAACGTTGAGCCAATGCATAGCTTACTCAAATAGTTGAGGGCTTAGGTGCTTGATCAGGGGCGCTTCATAGGCTGGTCAGAACCCTAAAGCCTATTTTTTGGATAATAATTTTTGGGATTAAGCGTTCGCGCAGCGTCGGGCTTTGCCCGAATCGCACTGCCAAAGCGGCGTTGCGTCAGTCTTTGAATGAATAGGAGTAGAGTGGGCATCCTGACCGCCCGAAAATAAGGAGGAAACTGGCAAGATGCCAGTTCTACGCAAGATGCCAGTGTCTTGATGCAGTCGCTCATGGTTTTGGGTCTGTGTGCGTAACTTGTTTCCGCACCTTGTAAGCCCCGTGGAAACCCCCTTTGGCGGCGCTGCATCGCTTCCATGCCTGATGCCCATTTCACAGGTGCGACCCAAGGGCGATTTACTAACCCCCTGTGACCCTAAAAAAAAAGAAGAGAGTCACAACTGCGGCTCTCTTAATCATCAGGGTGCATCTACTGATCTAAATATAACACAAATAATGAGGGGTGCAACCCCTCACCCCAAAAAACTGACAATTTGTTAATTTTGATACCGTCTTCAAGGAAAAGTTAACTGGGAAGGGATCGATTAACGGATGTTACGGATGTTACGGATGCAGTTGGGCAAAACATCAGACATTTATCCTGATACTTCAGGCAGTGATAACGTAAGCTAATCTAACGATCCTCCCGACACAAACAGAAGATGATATGGTTCTACAAAGACTAAACTTGTTGTCAAGACGTCAAACTTTGCAATGGCTAATAGTAGCATTCAGCACCGTTATCCTGGGGGCATGTACTCCCCCAAAGCAAACATCTTCTGGGAATGACTTGGGTGATTCTAAGCCTAGCCCATCGATGTCTTTCTCTCTAGGGGTGACCACTTGGATTGGTTTGACTCCTCTTTTGATTGCGCTCAAAAAAGGCTTCTTTCAGGAACTGGGGCTAAGGGTTGACCTGAAAACCTTTGGGTATAATCCGGATTATATCTCTGCCTTTTTAGCAGGAAAACTGGATGCTATTGCCCCTGTAACTTCTGAAGCAGTCTTATTGGCAACTAAGGGCAAAGACTATCGCATTGTTTTGGTAGAGGATAACTCCGTTGGTGGGGATGGCATCTTGGCCCGCAACAGTATTAGTAGCATTAAGGACTTTAAGGGCAAGAAGATTGCTGTTGAAAAAGGGGCAGTTAGCCATTTCTTTCTACTAAAAGTACTCACAACAGTTGGCTTGAGTGAAGGTGATGTTACGTTGGTGAACGTGGATCCAGCGGGAGCAGCAGCAGCTTACCAGGTCGGGAATGTGGACATTGCTGTTACCTATGCACCATTCCTAAAACAGGCTAACTTGGCTCAACCTGATGGACGCATTATCTATGACTCGTCCCAAATACCAACAGCGATTACTGATGTTTATCTGTTTGCAACTGAGTATATCGAAGCCAACCCAGAGGCGGTGGAAGCCTTTGTCAAAGGGGTTTTCAAAGGACTAGGGTTTCTCAATCAACATCCATCGGAAGGGTTAGCGATCGCAGCGAAGGAGTTGAAAATTGAGCCGGATGCCCTAGCTGCTGATCTAAAAGGGATTAGTCTCCCAGATGCTCGTGCCAATCTGGAAATGCTAGAAAATAAGCAGAGTGATTCCTACTTACTGGAGCCCTTGATGGATATGGCGAGGTTTTTGGCAAACCACGGCAAGATTGATACTATTCCTGATATGGAGCAATTTCTGGAACCGAAATTTGTTAAAGCCGCTTTAGAAAGATACTAGTGGACCGACACATCTAAAATAGTGCAATAAGCGTAGGTTGGGTTGAAGAATGAAACCCAACACCAGTAAAGCTTTGTTGGGTTTCCCTTTAGCTCTACCCAACAAACATTTTTAGGTGTGCCACGCCACTAGAAAAACATTACGTAAATCTGCTGTCAGTTAAGACCCCTGTGCCACCACCTATATCTTCTCCCCGCAAACGTTACCTACGACCATCGGTATTTTGGAGTATCCGTCAGGGTTTTCCTGGCTGGCTCAGTATCCTGCTCACCATCATTGCCTTAGTAGTACCCCTGCTAGTTTGGATCTTCCTAAGCTATCAAGAATTAGTAGACCCAAGATTCTTGCCAAGTCCGATGGTTGTCCTGAAAGCTGGCTGGAAGATGTTGACAGAAGAGCAGTTACTGACTGATATTATCGCCAGTTTCACCCGTGTGCTAGTTGGTTTTCTGTTTGCGGCAGTGGTTGGTATTCCCATTGGCATTGCCATGGGGACATTCTACAGCATGGAGAGCCTGTTTGGTACGATTGTCGGTATTGTACGCTATATGCCAGTGGCAGCGTTTATGCCTCTAATTGTTCTATGGGCAGGGTTAGGGGAAACCGCAAAGATTCTAATTATTTTCTTGGGAATTGTGTTCTACAACGCGATAATGATTGCTGATGCTGTCAAGTTCATTCCTGATGAAATGCTCAATGTAGCTTACACCTTGGGAGCGAATCGGGTTGATGTATTATTTCGAGTGATTCTACCAGCAACTCTACCAAATATTATTGATACGATGCGGGTTAATGTTGCTGGTGCCTGGAATTTTCTGGTGATTGCGGAATTAATTGCTGCTGAAAATGGTTTGGGCTTCAAGATTATCTATTTTCAACGATTCCTAGAAACCGATAAAGTGCTCTTTTGTATTTTAGTGATTGGACTAATTGGGTTGATGCTGGATTTTGCGTTTAGGTTGCTTTTTCGTTTAACTGTTCCTTGGTCGGAGCAATTTGTTGAGCGTTAAAGGTTTAATAAGGTTGAATCAGGTTGAAGGTTAAATAGGGTTGAAGGTTTAAGAAGGTTGAATCAGGTTGAAGGTTGTTCGCGTAGCGTGGCCTTTGGCCAAGGTTGAAGGTTTAAGGTTTAAGGTTTAAGGGTTAAGGGTTAATCAGGTTGAAGGTTGTTCGCGTAGCGTGGCCTTTGGCCAAGGTTGAATCAGGTTGTTCGCGTAGCGTGGCCTTTTGGCCAAGGTTTAAGTTTTAAGGTTTAAGGGTAAGTATTCAGCTGATAGCTGATAGCTGATAGCTTCAGATATTTTCCCGATTCCCGATTCCCGATTCCCGATTCCCGATCCCCGATTCCCGTTCCCCTCCTGGGGGTTAGGGGTGGGTTCCGATTCCCGATTTCCGATTCCCGATTCCCACACTTACCCTTATTTTTTACAAATATCAGATGCACCCTTTAAAAATGACCAATAATCACAATTTGCCTAAGCTACAGGTGTGTCATATTTCCAAAAGTTTTCGCCACCGACGGGAAGAATTGGTAGTGCTAAAGGATATTAATCTCAATCTTGAAGCCAATGAATTTGTCTGTATAGTTGGACCGTCTGGCTGCGGCAAATCAACCTTGCTCAACATTATCGCTGGACTAATTCCTCCTTCCAAAGGACATGTAAAGGTAGATGGTGAGGTGGTTTTAGGTCCTGGTCGGGATCGGGGCATGGTCTTCCAGAACTATACCCTATTTCCCTGGTTAACGATTGCTGATAATATCGGTTTTGGTCTGAGGTTACAACGATTGCCTAAGGGGGAATCCCAAGAACGGATTGCTTACTATTTGGATGTAATCGGTCTAAGCCGCTTTGCTAATGCCTACCCCAAACAGTTGTCAGGGGGTATGAAACAGCGGGTTGCGATCGCACGAGCCTTGGCTAATGAACCGGAAGTGCTGTTGATGGATGAGCCCTTTGGAGCCTTAGATGCCCAAACTAAGGAGGAATTGCAGGAATTCTTCCTTGGACTTTGGCAGAAGACCCATATTACCGTTTTGATGATTACCCATGATGTAGAAGAAGCGGTGTTCTTATCCCAGCGTATCTATGTGATGGGAACTCATCCCGGTTGTATCCGGGATAAGATTATGATTGATTTACCGGCTGTCCGTACTCTGGATACAAAGCTAACCCTGGAATTTGTGGAATTGAAACGGCAGGTAATTCAAGCTTTGCGCATTTGATCATGGTTATTAATTGGAGATAGTGGCTATTTTATTAACTCTTTTATAGTCTTTATTAAGATTAGAATAGTTATCCAATTTCTCTCCAGAAAGCCAGGTTTTGACGATATCTACGACTTCTGCTGTAGCCTCGACAGTAATGCGAGCAACAGCATTATCCCATTCCCTTTGATCCTGCCAGTCTTCTAAATCAATTGCTATTCCATCACCATCTGTATCAATCCAAATGTGTCTTTCTGGATAATTCATACTTTGGAAAGATAAGGTAGATAGACAGGCTTCAGCACGATCGGTTTCATAGGCTATTGGGATGATATCCCCAATCATTTGCCTAAGAGTTTCGGTAATATCATCCTTGGAATCAGTTCTCAAAGTCATCAGGTTACCTCATTTATTGATTTTTTTGTCTAAGCTGCTGTGAATTTAAATTATGTATTTTACATTTTATAAAATGTGCATTTAAATTGGTTATTCCCTGTTCCCTGTTCCCTGTTCCCTTGAAAAACTAAATAATAGTCAACCTTTTCTTTTGATCACCACAGTTTCAACTAGAGTCAAGGATAGACATACTGCAATCATTAGCCGAATCCCATCCTTTACTGCGATTACTAAATAAGTAACGATGTCTTCTTGTAGTGCTGCTGCTTGGTAATCTACTTTAATCAAGGTTTGCTCAAACCAATTTAGAGAAGTTGGCTCTTGATGATACAGAGGGTAAGCCAATATATCTAATAACACTACCACAAGCAATCCTGCAGTTCCTCCAATTAATAATCTTCGCAATAACCTTTTTAATAACCTTTTCCCAAATGACATGATATCTACTCCCGATGCTCCCATCCTCCCTTAGTATCCTTAGCCATTACCTATTACCAAAAGGTATTGGGAGAAAGTTGTAAGGGCGCACAGCTGTACACCCTTACTAAATTTTGACCTTTTGACTGACGAATAATCACACCCTGCAGACAAAAAATACTGACAAAACCCCTTAATGACTTAAGGCTCCATGGAGTAATCCACCAGCACCTCCACCGACAATCGGACGCCAAACTGACTTTGGATCAATGCCTCGTCGATAGCCTTGTATCCATGGTTGAGCCATTTTTATCGGTTTCCAAATGGTAGAAACTGGACTAAACATTCCTGTAACTGCACCTCCTGCTGCTGCTTGGAAAACACCATCACCTAGGGGTTTACCAGAAATAGCGTTGGATGCGACCTGAAACACTGCTCCTGATGCAGCACCAATTCCAGCTGATGCGAGCAGTGGAACAATTGCTCCTTTAATCTGCTCTGTCTCGGTTGTTGTTTGTTCCGTAAACTCTAAATCTTCAATTTTCATTTTCTGTCTGCTTAAGGTGTTTTATTATTATTACTATTACTGGCAAAAATGTTTCGCCAATTTGGCGTTGAAAATTATATAGAGTAAAGGGAACAGGGAATAGGGAATAGGGAATAGGGAGTAGAGAGTTGAAGGTTAAAAGTTGAAGGTTAAAGGTTGTTTGATTTAAAGTTTAAAATTTAAAGTTGAAGGTTGACAATTAACTGTTAACTGTCAACCTTCAACTGTTATGATTTTTTATTCAATTAACGAACAACCGTAGAAGGGTAAGCGAACAGCGATTAGCGCTACTTGAGGTGCCAAAAGCCAACGGCTGACCACTGACCACTGACGGCTGACCGCTGACCGCTGATAGCTGAATGCTTACTAGAAGGTTAAGCGATCGCATTCACAAAATTCTGATAAGTGCTCTCAACCTTCTGGGCTTGGGAGGCGACATCAGCCTCTAACTGTTTCAAGCGAGCTAATTCTTGCTCCCGATTAATTTCATGAGATTCCTTTTGCTTCATTAAATTATCTAATTCCCCTTTGCGAGCCTTAATATCATCATCCATCCGCTCAGTTACTTCCTGCTCATACACATCAAAACATTCTTTGATAGCATCATAAATTGGTTGCCATTGCTCTTGTGCTACCTGAGGTAAATATTTCACCAACTCTTTTCTAGCTGCTTTCACCAATTGCTTACGAGCTTGATCGGCTTGCACGACTCCAACCCCTAATCCTAATAAGGCTAGATGCACTGGTCCGAGAATAATCCCAGGAACAGAGCTAATGATGCCACCAATTGCCATAACTGTGATGAAATTCAGCACAATATTTTTCCAATCGAAACCAGCTCCAGCCATAGCGACTCCTGCTAGATTACCCCTAGCTAAGGAAAATAATCCTGCTGCCCATTTTGCCCAAGCGGGAGCGTTATCTTCTGTGGTGTAGCTGCTCACCGGTCTTACGGTTTGTCCGGTTAATTTTTGATTAATTTTATCCGTTACTTTAGTATAAGAAGCACCGTAGGTTACTGCACTGCGAGATAGCTGAGCAAAGGCAGCATCCATTTCTTTTTCAGCTGTCTTACTCCACTCTGACAATTTATCATTAATATACCGTTCAAATGCCTTTCTCAACTCGGATTCAAAGGCTTCTCGTTTCCCTGAACTCAAGAAATCCATAAATCGGAGTTCAGGTTGATAGTGTAAAAAATCCGACTCAAAGGTATTGCCTAAATTTAAGACATAGGTACGAAAGGAATCTGCGATCGCTTTCGCTTTATTATCACGAACCGCTTTAATTTCATCCTTGAATTGCTCACCAATATCCTTGAGTTTATTAAATTCTGGTTCAACGGAATTAATCCGTTCCTTCAATTCATTTAAATCTTGCTCTAGCAAGGGGATGCGACGTTCAATAGCTTCATGAACATGGTTACTCCCTTGACGGGCTAAGGTTCTCGCTTGTCGCAATTCAGAAATGGCTCGTTCCTTCGTTAAAAATGTATTGAGTGCTCCCATAAACTCCGGAAAGCCTGTGCCATCAAGAGACACCTCTGGATTTTTGACTCGCTTGCGTAGGGCATTAATTGCTGAAATTTCAAACACTCGTTCATCATAGATATCATAACCATCTACCTGACAATAGTCTGTCAAGTTAGCCTCAAACACTCGCCGTAGTCTATCTTCAGCTTCTTGTAATTCTTCTGTATCATCCGGGTCAATCAAACTTTCCCGAATCTGGTCCCAAGCATTAATTAGAAAGAAAACCGTTAATCCCCGGTCTTTTAGATAATTTTCTAGATAACGACGTTCCCCTAAAGTACAGGGCTGAGTTGCTCTGAGGACAAACAGAATAGCGTGACAATTATTAATGTAACCGAGGGATAACTCATTGCGCGCTTCCGTATCATTCAGTCCTGGACTATCTACAATTTCAATCCCTTTTTCTAGCAATGGTAAGGGATACTCCACGATAGCATGACTAACAGTCGGAAACGCTAGCTTCTTCTGTTGTTCAAGTCGCTTCGCTTCAGCTGGATCGATGGTATAGCGATGCTTAAAGGATTTAAAATCAATTTCTTCTGGTGGTGTCTCATCATTAAAGTACACTGTCACCTTCTTTTGAGCACCATAGCGTAAAACTGTCAGCAACGCTGTACAAGGATTGACATCACTGGGGAGTAAATTCTCACCAATTAAAGCATTGAGAAATGTACTTTTACCCCGCTTCATATCCCCTAATACCAGTAGTCGGAATCGCCCCTGGTGTAAATTTTTACTAGCTTTAGAAATATCTTCAATATCTCTATCCAAACCTAATTTACCGGAATTATTCTCCCCTGCGGATTCCGATTGTTCCAGTATGGCACTGATGTGACTCAAGTAACCAGCTATTTCACCACGCACCGTGGCAACTCGATCGAGATCATTGAGAAAATTTGTGGTTTCGATTTTAGCACTCATAGTTATAGTATTTCTATTTGAGATGTAAAGATAGGGTTGATAGAAAAAGGGAATAGGGAACAGGGAATAGGGAATAGGGAATAGGGAATAGTAGTCAAGATATCTGAGGAGTTTTTGGTGTTATGCTAAATTAGCTTCATGATCTATTTAGAAATGCTATAGTTTGATCTTAGCTAATTAATGGTTTAAACACTCCCTACTCCCTACTCCCTACTCCCTACTCCCTACTCCCTACTCCCTAATCCCTTGAATGGTTACATTGGAGCTGCTAGCAAGTAGCCATAAACGGATTCAATACCATTAACCTTAGACAAAACCTCAGCATCCAAACTTCTCAGACGCTTTAACTCAGTCTCGCGATTAACTTGATTAGACTCTTTTTGCTCTACCAAATTATCCAACTCATCCTTCCGGGATTTAATGTCATCATTTAATCGTTTAATCACCTGGCGTTCATAATCATCAAAACACTCGTTGACCGCATCATGAATTGGTTGCCATTGCTCCTCAGCCAACTTAGGCAAATAGTTTACCAACTCTTTCTTAGTAGCTTGAATTAATTGTTTGCGAGCTTGATCGGCTTGTAAAGCCCCAACCCCTAGACCCATCACAGCAAAATATAATGGTCCCATCAATGCTGTTGTAAAAGTTGTTGTGAAAATCAATAAAAAGCTAGTAATTCCCCACACAGCAAACCAATTGACCAGAATATTTTTCCAATCAAAGCCAGCACCAGCTAGAAACACACCAGCAACATTACCTGAAGCCAAGGATAAAAATCCCATCGCCCAACTCGCCCAGGCTGGTGAAGTGTCTGCTGAATCCATAGTGGTATTGGGGTAAACCTTTTTCCCAATCAACTTTTCAGTCATGGTATCGGCTATCTTACCATAGATGGCACCATAATTAGCGGCACTCCTAGCTAGTTCTAAAAACGCTTCACTTATGTCTTGCTCAGCGGTGACTTCCCAAGCCGAAATCTTTTCGTTAATGTACCGTTCAAAGGCTCGCTTAAATGCTGCATTAAACTCATCCCGTTTCCCCTGTTGCAGGAAATCCAGAAAGCCTAAATCTGGCTGATAGCGGACAAAATCTGATTCAAAGGTATTACCTAAATTCAAAATATAGTCCCGAAAGGAATTAGCGACAGCTTTTGCTGTACGGTTACGGGTAATTCGGATTTCTTCCTGAAATTGATCGCGAATTTCCGTCAGTTTCTCAAATTCCGGTGCGACTTCGCTAATCTGCTGTTTCAACTGATTAACATCCTGATCCAGCAATGGAATCCGCCGTTCAATCGCTTCATGGACATGGTTATAGACTTGCTGGGCTAGGATTTTAGCTTGGCGCATTTCTGCGATCGCACGTTCTTTGGTTAAAAATGAATTAAGTGCTGCCATCAATTCAGGAAATCCCGTTCCTTCAAGAGAATCCTCGGAATTTTTAACCCGCCGACGCAAGGCCATCAATGAAGAAATTTCAAAGACTCGTTTCTGATAAGTCTGTGGCTCTACCTGAAAATAATCCATCAGGTTAGCTTGGAAGACTTGACGGACTTTTTCCTCAGCTGCTGCCAGTTCTTCCGAGTCTTCCGGGTCAATCAATCCCTTACGAATCTCATCCCAAGCATTAATTAAAAAGAAAACCGTTAATCCCCGACCTTTAAGATAATTTTCGATATAACGACGTTCTTCTAGAGTACAGGGCTGAGTTGCTTTGAGGACAAACAGGATAGCGTGACAATTATTAATGTAACTGAGGGATAACTGATTGCGCGCTTCCGTATCATTTAGTCCTGGACTATCTACAATTTCAATCCCTTTTTCTAGCAACGGTAAGGGATACTCCACCACAGCATGGCTAACATTGGGAAAGGCTAGCTTCTCCTCTTGTTGTAGTCGCTTCGCTTCATCTGGGTCGATGGTATAGCGATGCTTAAAACTTTCTAAATCAATTTCTTCGGGTAGTGTCTCATCATTAAAGTACACTGTAACTTTCTTTTGAGCACCATAGCGTAAAACCGTCAGCAACGCTGTACAAGGATTCACATCACTGGGCAGTAAATTATCACCAATTAAGGCATTGAGAAATGTACTTTTCCCCCGCTTCATATCCCCTAATACCAGTAGTCGGAATCGCCCCTGCTGTAAATTTTTACTGACTTTATAGATATCTTCAATATCTCTATCTAAGCCTAACTTACCGGAATTATTATCCCCTGCGGATTCCGATTGCTCAAGAGTGTTCTTAATTTGATTTAAATTAGTGGCGATTTCAGCACGAACTCTGGCAACGCGATCGAGGTCATGGAGAAAATTTGTAGTTTGGATTTTAGTACTCATGTTTAGTTTGGTATTAGCTAATTAATGGTTTCAAAGGGAACAGGGAGTAGGGAGTAGGAAGTAGGAAGTAGGGAGTAGGAAGTAGGTAACAAAACTTATCACAATTAATTTATAATCCCTAGAATATACTTTATAAGTATTTATTAGAAAATTTTATGATATTCTGGAATTATTTAAAAAAAAAAATTAGTATTGGGAATTGATTCATTTCACCTTATTGCCTTTTGCTTTTGTTATTTAATTGTCATCTTTCCAGAAAATTTCGTACCCTAACCAGGCAATTCCTCCAACCATGATCACTAGAGCAAGCCAATAAGCGACTCTAATGGTGATAACAACAGCAATTACAACGGCTAAGAATTTTCCGAATCTAGCTAGTTTCCTGCCCCAGTTTTTTAGTTTACCTTCAGGTTTTTCATGCTTCTGAGTTTGATGAACTTGCGGTTCCTGTTTATAGATTTCAGCTTCGATTTCCCGGAGTCTAATCTCTCGCTCCCGTTGCTGGAGTTCTCGTTCTCGAAGCTCAAGGTCTTTAGCTTTTTCTTCTTTGGAATTCATCAGGTTTACCTTAGTTGACTACAAATTTCCTGGTTGACTGACAAATCTAGTCTGATGCTGGTGTCATGGCTTGACAGTACCCACAGGGGTACCTTTATCATTAGTCATTAGCTACTATAGCAATTCTAAATTGATTCAATATAGCTCATAAGTATGATCAAGGCTGGCTATAGTTGTTACGAAAACCTCCTTTCAATATAGTGCTGAGTAAGACTTGTGACTGTTCACAACTAGAGAGGTTACAGTTGAAAGGTTACAGTTATAGAGTTCCCGGACAATCTGGTCTGATTAACAGCAGGAGGTCTAATATCCTCAGGATTTACATTAGGATTGCTTGAATCACATGGAAAGTGAAGCTAAACAGCCCAATATAAAACTCTTTTCCCATGTGTCGGTATTGTGTCAGGAATTAATTGAGGGACTAGCTATCTGTCCTGGTGGTCATTACTTGGATGCCACTGTCGGTGGTGGTGGACACACTGAGTTAATTTTAGCAGCAGCACCGGATGTGGAGGTTACAGCTATTGACCGGGATGCTAATGCGATCGCAGCCGCCAAGACCAGGTTAGCCAGTTATAGCGGAAGAGTTAATTTCTGGCAGGGAAATTTTGCCGAATATCAGTCTAATGATCGGGGATTTGATGGTATTATTGCGGATTTAGGCGTCAGTTCAGCTCAGCTAGATTTACCAGAGCGAGGCTTTAGTTTTCGCCATCCTGCTCAGTTAGATATGCGGATGGACCAAAGCCAGTCTCTGACGGCAAAGGATATTATTAATCATTGGGGTGAGGTACGGCTAGCGGATGTTTTTTATAAGTATGGGGAAGAACGGTTATCCCGGCGGATGGCACGCCGGATTGTGGAGAAGCGTCCGTTTCAGACAACCACTGAATTAGCCAATGCGATCGCATCTTGTGTTCCCCCGAAATACCGCTATGGCAGAATTCACCCAGCGACTCGGGTGTTTCAAGCCCTACGGATTGTCGTCAACCAGGAACTTGAGAGCCTCGAAACCTTTCTCGACATTGCCCCTCATTGGCTGAAACCAGGAGGAAGACTTGGAATTATCAGTTTTCACAGTTTAGAAGACCGGATTGTTAAGCACAAATTTCGGGATTTGTCAATGAATGGCTCACTATTGCGAGTGCTAACCAAAAAGCCAACTGTAGCACAAGCTGAGGAAATCCAGCATAACCCTCGTGCTCGCTCCGCTAAACTCAGATTCGCAGAGCGACTAGAGCTGAGTATTCAAGACTGACAAGTCTAAGCTCTGGATTCAGTTCTCGAAACAAAACGAATCGGCATGCGATCGCGGGGAAATACTGTCAAATACTGATTAACATCGTCTAGAGAATCTCGGCCATTTACGAGTTCCCAGTTAAAATGACGGAGGAGTAAAGACAACATCACCGTTGCTTCTAAAAGTGCTAGAGGTGCGCCTACACAAAAATGAGATCCTCGGGAAAATCCAAACATGAGGGGGAGTGGCTGTTGGTCAGTTTCCTTTTGCAGCCATCGTTCTGGACGAAATTCTTCCGGTTTTGGAAACATCTCAGTATCCTGTCCCGCAGCCCAGAAAAAAGGTTCGACGCCTACATTTTTCGGCATCTTGACCCCATCCAATTCTGTCTCTTGGGTCGTGACTAGGGCGATTCCGGGGGCCACTGGATGGAGTCGTAAGGCTTCCTTGACCACAGCTTCTATATAGTCTAAATGTTTCAAAGTAGAAAGATTTAGCTCCCCTTCCTTCTCCCAGGCTTCATCCACAGCCTGTTGTGCGGCCTGAAAGACTCCAGGATTAAGCCCCAACTCCCCGACTGCAAAGGACATGGTATGAGCCGTAGTGTCATGACCTGCAAAGATAAAGGCTCGGGTCTCGGCCATCAGGGAGTCTTGGTCATGCTGGGGGTTTTTAGCAAATTGAACCAACATCGAATCCCGAAACGACGAACTGACTGATGGGGATTCGGCCTCAGAAGCCCTGGCCACTTGCAACGCCATCGCGACCCGAGGCTTTAAATTCTGTTGTAAATAATCTTGAGCCTGTCGGTATTCTCGGCCTTCTGAAGTAGGGAGAAACTTAAACCATCGACTGCGACCTGCGGTCTGCAAAAGTACATGTTTTTCGAGGAGTGCAAGAGCTGCATACAGGCGCTGGGCATCGAAGGGGGGTTCTCCTGCAAAGTTTGAGGTTTTATCAAAGGTAACACCTAGGAAAAAGTAGGCAATTATATTCATGGTCAAGTCCACAAATAAGGGATCAACTTGAACCTCTTTGCCTGTTTGAGCCGAGCTTTGAAGTTGTGTGATGACTTGCTGACACCCCTCATGGATGAGATCGAACTTTTGAGTGAATCGACTGGCTCGGAAAGCTGGTGCTGCGGTTTGGCGACGCCACTTCCAGGCTTGACCAACCTGGTTTCCGATATGTACGCCAAACACATCTTTGTAGGCGTGATAAAAGGATGGACTGCGGGTAAATATCCCCTGAGTTTGCCCCTCTGTCAAAATGCTTTCAATCAGTTGGGGCTTTGCCACTATCACCATGGGTCTGGTGAAGATCCGTACCGAAATCATGGAGCCGTATTGCTGCATCCATCGAAAGATTGTCAGAGAATAGGTTCCTTGTTTTGCAGCAGCAAGAAGTTCCATGGCGTTACCTGTGAGCCATTTCCCCTTGGGTGATGGAAGACCATATATTGAGCTCAAAGCTAGCTGGTGTTTTTGCCAACGCCACAGGATAAGGCTGATCCCTGTTCCTACAAGGAAAGCTAAAATTGTCCATGAATGCTCGAACATGCTCAAGGTTCTCCTGACTTTTACACTGCTAGCTCAATTTTACTAGCCACTCAAACCCCTCATATTCAAACAACCACTGAGTTAGGGAATGCGATTGGCCTTGGCCTTTGGGCCACGCGGGGCGCGTTTGGCCACGCGGGGCGCGTTTGGCCACGCTA